>DASZTU010000092.1:0-10663 GCA_035547975.1 Devosiaceae bacterium
GCCGTAGTAGAGGAGGTTGAGGTCGGGGTCGTAGGAGAGCCAGCCCCAGACGCTCGCGCCACCGATCTTCCATTTGTCGGCCGGCCAGGTCTTCACCCCGAGATCCTTGCCCTGCATCCACTTGTAGAACGGCTTGAAGTCCGGGCCGATCAGAACGTCCTTGTCGGGGCCGGTATTGTAGGCGCGCCAGGCGACCTTGCCGGTGTTTTCGTCGAGCGCGGTCAGGGCGCCGCGCACGCCCATCTCGCCGCCGGAGTTACCGACGAAGACCTTGCCGTGCACCACGAGGGGGGCCATCGTAATGGTCTCGCCGTCGGTGATGTTGCCCAGCTGGGTGTGCCAGATCTCCTTGCCGCTCGCGGCATCGACGGCGACCGTGTAGTCATCGAGGGTGTTGAAGAAGACTTTTCCGTTGTCGTAGGCGGCGCCGCGGTTGACCACGTCGCAGCAGGCCACGCCCTCCGCCGCGAGGTTCGGCGGCGGCGCGTAGGTCCACTTGAGGTCGCCGGTCGTCGCGTCGAGGGCGAAGAGCTTGTTCGGGTAGGGGCTCACCACGTACATGGTGTTGTCGATGACGAGCGGCGCCGCTTCCTGCCCGCGCGTCACCCCGTTCGAAAAGCTCCAGGCGAGCTGCAATTGCCCGACATTGCCGGCGTTGATCTGGTTGAGCTCGCTGAAGCGGGTCGCGGCGTAGTTCTTGGCCGGCATGACCCACTGGTTCGGATCGGCGGCGAGAGTCTTGAGGTCGGTTGCGGCTGACGCTCCCTGGGCGAGCAAAGAAAAGCCGAGGACCAGGGAAAGCGCCAGGGCGCTGCGATGCGTGCCGACCGACATGCCATCCTCCAAAGTGCCTGGAAGAAAGCTATGTGGAACCCACTGGTTCCGCCGGCGGAAGAGAATTTTCCGTCGGCGAAGCCTCGGTAAGGCGTTCTAGGCAAAGGGAAATGCGGGCAGAATGGCGCGTTCGCGCCCGCCACCCCGAGGGCGGGCCCGCTTCCCGTATCTATATCATGCCATGATATAACGGGAAGCTGCTTTCCCGATATCGAGGAGGGGTGCGCTAAAATGTCCGGGACAAAGAGGGACGGAGACGACCCGCCCCGCCGGCGGCGGGTGTCCCGAAAGCCTGCCGAGACCGGCGGCTTCGACCAGGCGGACTTTGCCAATCTTGCGAGCTTCCGGTCGGCGCTGCGCCGGTTCCTGGCCTTCAGCGAGGCGGCAACCAGCGCGGCGGGCGTCGGGCCGCTGCAGTACCAGGCGCTGCTCGCCATTCGCGCGCAACCGGCTGGTGCGCTGACGATAAAGGCGCTCGCGGAGGAGCTTCTGCTCCTGCCGAACAGCGCGGTGCAGCTCGTCAACCGGCTGGTTCGGGCCGGGCTCGTCGCCCGCGAGCCGTCCCCGCTCGACCGGCGCAGCGTCCTCGTCCACCTCACGCCGAAAGGCCAGCACCTGGTCGAGGCGCTGGCGACCGCCCACCACGCGGAGCTGATCGCGCAAAAGCCGCTCCTCGCCGAGTCGCTGGCGCGGCTGCGGCGGCTCGGCGGCGGCCGCTCGCGCGGGGGCTGAGGGAAGCGGCCCGGCGGGGCGGAATTCGCCTCCGGCCGCATTGTCGCACCCCCGGAACAAAATGGACCGCGGCAAGTTCCGCCCCCAAGCTACTTACCTCGATCGGCTGATGGGCATCCTCGATCTCAGGCACTGCACGCCTTCTGTCGCTGCAGACGAAAAGCGCCGGCTCGAGGGCGGGGCCCGGTGACTGGCGCGATCCGGAACGCGCTCGGGGCGGCCCTTGCGGCGCTCGTGCTCTATGCGTCCCCCGCATTGGGAGCGGGGACGGGGCTGGTTTTCGTCTCCAACGAAAAGAGCAACGAGGTCGTCGTCTACGACAAGAATTTCGACCGCGTGACCTCGATCCCGACGTCGCGGCGGCCGCGCGACATGCACTTCAATCCGGACCATACGCTGCTCTACGTCTCGTGCGGGGACGACGACCAGATCGATGTCATCGACGTGAAGACGCTCAAGGTCGTGGGCTCGATCCCGACCGGCCCAAGCCCCGAAATGTTCCAGCTGGCACCGGACGGGAAGCACTTCTTCGTTTCAGACGAGGAGGATTCGCGCGTCGAAGAGCTCGAGATCGCAACCGGCAAGGATGTCCTCGACGTCCCGACCGGCCCCGAGCCCGAAGGGGTCATGCCGACCCCCGACGGCAAGACGCTCTACGTCACCGCCGAGGCCGCGGACATGGTGCACGTCATCGATCTCGGCAGCGGCAAGGTGGTCAAGAACATCATCGTCGGGACCCGGCCGCGGCGCTTTATCCTTACCCCCGACGGCAAGGAACTCTGGGTTTCCTGCGAGCTCTCGAGCGAAGTCGACGTGATCGACCGGGCGACCAACACGGTCACCAGCCAGCTCACTTTCGTGCCGCCCGGCTTTCGTGAGGAGGACGTGACGCCGGTCGGCATGACGATCACCAAAGACGGCTCCAAGGCCATCCTCACGCTGGGCCGCTCGAACCATGTGGCGATCGTCGATACGCGGACCAAGCAGGTTTTGGGCTACGTGCTCGTCGGGAGCCGGCCGTGGGGCGTCGACCTCACGAAGGATGAAAAGACGGCCGTCGTCACCAACGGGCTCTCCGACGACATCACCATCGTCGACATGCAGTCGATGAAGCCGGTCAAGTCGGTGCCGGCGGGCCGAACCCCGCACAGCGTGATCATCGATGACTAGGCGACGCCTTTTCGCCGCGGCGGCCTGCCTGCTGCTCCTCGGCACCGGGGGCGCGCTGGCCAAGGTCAAGCTCCCCGCGGCCAGCACCGATCCGGCCGCGGCCAATGCGCCGGCGCGAGCGATCGCCATCGGCTGGCTGGGACTCACCAACGACCCCCGGCACGCGCCGGTCTACGCCTATACGCGCACCGAGTTGCGGCCGGCGGACGATCCCGTCGCGGGCGCCGAGATGGGCATCGCCGACGAAAAGACGATCGCCGACGCGTCGGGGCTCGCCGTGACCCTCGACCGGCACCAGGCGCCGGACGCGGCGGGGCTCGTTGCGGCGCTCAACGCCATGGCCAAGGCGGGCGAACGTTTCGTGCTCGTCGACCTCCCCGGCGACCTCCTGGGCGCGGTCGCGGCCCAGGCGAAATCGCTCGACCTCACGCTGATCAATGTGAGCGCGCCGGACAATTCGCTGCGCGATCTCTGCGATGCAAAACTCCTCCATACGGCCGCCTCGGATCGCATGGAGACCGATGCCCTGGTGCAGTTTCTCAGGGTGCACAACTGGAACAACATCCTCGTGCTCGAAGGCCAGGCGCCCCGCGACAAGGCGTTCGGCGACAGCTTTGCGGCCTCGGCCGCGCGGCTGCGGCTGAACGTCGTGGCCACGCGCAGCTTCACCCTCAAGCGCGATCCGGCGAACCGGGAAGCCAACAATGCCGCGCTCCTCACCGGTGGCGTCGACTACGACGTGGTGTTCATCGCCGACTCGGACGGCGAGTTCGCCCGCTATCTTCCCTTTACGACGCAGTTGCCGCGGCCCCTCATCGGCAGTGCGGGGCTCGTGCCCTCGGCGTGGAACTGGACGTTCGAGCGGTACGGGGCGCCGCAGGTCAATTCCCGCTTCATCAAGGCGACCGGCCGGCACATGAGCGGGGCCGACTGGGCCGCCTGGGTTGCGGCGAGGACCGTCGTCGATGCCTATGCCCGGGCCGGCACACCAGACCCGAATGCGGTCGATGCATATCTCAGGAGCGATCAACTGCGCGCCGACGGCTCGAAGGGCGTGACGCTCGACTATCGCCCGTGGGACGGGCAAATGCGGCAGCCGATCCTGCTGGGCACGGAGGATGCGGTGATCGACGTCGCCCCGCTCTCAGCATTCCAGCATCAGTTCAACACCCTCGATACGCTCGGCGAAGACGAGCCGGAGCACAAATGTCCCTAGCGCGCCATGCGCCGGGAGCGGGCAAAATCGGCGGCGCCGTGCGGCCAATCCCGCTGCGCTGCGTTGAAGGGAAAGCGTCACGGGAGGGACCTCAATTGCGTCACCTGTCCACTCGCCGGCAATTCATTCTCGCAACGGCCGCAGGCGCGGCCGGGCTGATGCTGGCGCGGTCCGCCTCAGCCGCCCAGGAAACGCTCGAGCTCGGCCTCCAGACGGGCGGCACGGCATCGTGGGAGATCGATGCCATGCGCCACCTCGGCCTGCTGGAAAAGCAGGGGATCGACCTTGCCATCCGACCGCTCGCCGACAGTGCGGCGGGGCAGGTGGCCCTGCTCGGGGGCGCGGTCGACCTCATCCTCTCCGACCTCGTCTGGGTGTCAGGGCAGCGGGCCCGGGGCGCGCCGCTCCTCTTCGTGCCGTTCTCGCTTACGGTAGGCGGCGTGCTCGCCGGCAAGACGAGCGGGATCGAGGACGTCAAGGGCCTCAAGGGTCAGACGATCGGCGTCGGCGGCGGGCCGCTCGACAAGAACCTCGTCTTCCTCAAGGCCTATTACAAGCAGCAGACCGGGAAGGACCTCCTGTCGGAGGTGACGCCGAAATACGGGGCGCCGCCGCTGATCAACCAGTTGCTGGAGCGCGGGCAGGTGGGGGCGGCGCTCAATTTCTGGCAGTGGAACGCCCGCGCCGTTCGCGCCGGGGCGCGTCAGCTCATCTCGGTTGCCGGCATGCTGGCCGAAATGGGGGTCGCGACGCCTCCGCCGCTCCTCGGCTGGACATTCACCGAGGACACGGCGGCCAAGAAGGGCAAGACGCTGGTCGCGTTCCTCAATGCCTCGTTCGACACCAAAGATCAGCTCAAGACGAATGACGATCTCTGGAAGAGCCTCAGGGACGAGATGAATGTCGGCAGCGACGATGGGCTCTTCATTGCCCTCCGCGACGCCTACAGGGCCGGAATCGTCACCCGCTACGACGCGGCCGACACCAAGGCGGCAGAGGCGGCCTATGCGCTTCTCGCCAGGTTCGGCGGCGCGGGCGTGGTCGGCGACGCGCCGGCGCTCCCCACCGCGATCTTCTGGAAGGGATTCAGCCGATAAGACACGCCCCGGCCGCAGAGTTCGTGATCGCGCCCGGCCCGGCTCCCCGCCGGGTCCCGTGGCTCAGCTTCCTCTCCCCCGTGCTGCTGGTGCTGCTCTGGGAAGCGGCTTCGCTCGCGCCGGCCTCCCCGCTGCCGGGACCGCTCGAGGTCGCAGGGGCGCTGGGGCGGCTCGCCGCGGGCGGCGAGCTTCTCTCGGATTTCGGCCGCACGCTGCTGCGGGCGGCGGCGGCCTTCGCCCTCTCGATGCTGCTCGGGACGGGGATCGGCCTCCTCCTCGGGCGGGTGCGGCAGGCGGACCAGCTCTTCGGCAGCTGGGTGCTGATCGCCCTCAACATGCCGGCCGTCATCGTCGGCATCCTGCTCTACATCTGGCTCGGCCTCACGGACCTGGCGCTGGTACTGGCGGTCGTCGTCTCCAAGGTGCCGCTCGTCGCCGTAACCGTCCGGCAGGGCGTGAGGTCGCTGCGCGCCGAGTTCGACGAACTGGCCGACGCCCTGGTGCTGCCGCCCCGGGCACGGCTCGCGCACGTGCTGCTGCCGCAACTGGTTCCCTACCTCCTCGCCTCGGCGCGGAACGGCCTGGCGCTGGTCTGGAAGCTCGTGCTGGTGTTCGAGGTGCTGGGCAGCGACGGCGGGGTGGGGTTTCGCGTCGCCCTCTTCTTCCAGAATTTCGACGTGACCTCGATACTGGCCTATGCCCTGGGCTTCATCGGCATCGTGCTCGCCGTCGAACGCCTCGTTCTGGCGCCGCTCGAAAGGCACCTCCTCAGATGGCAACCGGTCCGCTCGTGACGCCCGTGCTGCGGGTCGAGGCGCTCGTCAAGCGCTTCGGCCAGCGCGTTGCGCTCGACGGGATCAGCCTTGCCGTCGCGCCGGGCGAGTTCGTCGGGCTGCTCGGGCCCAACGGGGCCGGCAAGACGACGCTCGCTTCGATCGTTGCCGGGCTCCTCGCCGCCGATTCGGGAACGGTCGAGCTCTTCGGGACCACCCTTGCGGCGGACCGGCGGGGCGTTTTGGCGCGGCTCGGCGTCGTGTTCCAGTCGCGCTCGCTCGACCTCGAAATGAGCGTCATGGCCAATTTGCGGTTCCACGCGGCGCTCTTCGGGATGAGGCGCCGGGCGGCGGGCGCGCGCATTACGGAACTGGCCGAACTGCTCGAGATCGGCCCGCTGCTCGGGCGGCCGGTGCGGACGCTCTCGGGCGGCAACCAGCGGCGCATCGAGATCGCCCGGGCCCTGCTCAACCGCCCGCGGCTCGTGTTGATGGACGAGGCGACGGCCGGGCTCGATCCCGCCGCGCGGCCGGCCGTCGTCGCCCATGCGCGCGAGCTCTGCCGGCGCGAAAGCACGGCGATCCTCTGGACGAGCCACCTCCTCGACGAGGTCGAGGCCGCCGACCGCATCATCATCCTCGACCGCGGGCAGGTGCGCGCCAACGGCACCCCCGCGGCGATCACCGGCCGGGCCGGGGTGTCGCGGCTGCTCGACGCCTATACCCTCCTCACCGGCGGCGCCGAGCGACAGAGCGAAGCCGCCCAGTGAAGCCGGGGCGGCGAGGCGTGCGCGTTACACGCCTCGCGCGGTTTGCCGTGGCTTAGGCCTTGGCCAGCGCCTGATCCACGTCGGCGATGATGTCGTCGATGTGCTCGATGCCGACCGAAATGCGCACGAGATCCTCGCTGACGCCGGCCTTGGCCAGCTCCTCGGGGCCGAGCTGGCGGTGGGTCGTCGAGGCGGGGTGGCAGGCCAGCGACTTGGCGTCGCCGATGTTGACCAGCCTGAAGATCATCTGCAGCGCGTCGATGAACCGGGCACAGGCTTCGGCACCGCCGTCGACGCCGAAGCTGATGATGCCGGAAGCCTTGCCCTTGGTGATCCGCCTGGCGACGGCGTTGTAGGGGCTGTCGGGCAGGGCGGCGTAGTTCACCCATTTCACCTTGGGGTGGCCCTGCAGGTGCCTGGCCAAAGCCTCGGCGTTCTGACAGTGCCGCTCCATCCTGAGCCCGAGGGTTTCAAGGCCCATGAGGAAGTAGAAGGCGTTCTGCGGCGCCATCGCGGCACCGGTGTTGCGCAGCGGGACGACGCGGGCGCGGCCGATGAACGCGGCGGGCCCGAGCGCCTCGGTATAGACGACGCCGTGATAGGACGGGTCGGGCTCGTTGAGGATCGCGAAGCGCTTCTTGTCGGCGGTCCAGTCGAACTTGCCCGAATCGACGATCATGCCGCCGATCGAATTGCCGTGTCCGCCGATGTATTTGGTGAGCGCATGCACGACGATGTCGGCGCCGAAGTCGAACGGACGGCAGAGGTACGGGGTCGGCACGGTGTTGTCGACGATCAGCGGCACCCCGTGCTTGTGGGCGATGCCGGCCAGACGCTCGATGTCGACGACGTTGCCGGCCGGGTTGCCGATCGATTCGCAGAACACCGCCTTCGTCTTGCCGTCGATCAGCCGCTCGATGCCGTCGAAATCGGCCTGGTCGGCCATCCTGACTTCGATCCCCTGGCGCGGGAAGGTGTGCATGAAGAGGTTGTAGGTGCCGCCATAGAGCTGGCTGATCGAGACGATGTTGTCGCCGGCACTGGCGATGGTCTGGATCGCGTAGGTGGTGGCGGCCATGCCGGAGGCGAGCGCGAGGCCGGCGATGCCGCCCTCCATCTCGGCGACGCGGGCCTCGAGCACCGCCTGCGTCGGGTTCATGATGCGGGTGTAGATGTTGCCGGGCACCGCGAGGTTGAAAAGATCGGCCCCGTGCTGCGTATTATCGAAGGTATAGGAGGTCGTCTGGTAGATCGGCACGGCCGCCGAGTGGGTGGTGGCCTCCGGCGTATAGCCGTGATGCAGGGCAATCGATTCAAGCTTCATGATGGATCCTCTCCAATTGGCGGCTGCCGCGTGCTGGGACTTCGGTCGGCGGGCGCCGGCCCCTTTCTCCGGGTGACCGCACGCACTGTTGCCGCACCTGAGGTGGGTTGCGCAAGCCGCGCGGAGAATTTCCCATTCCGCGGCGAGGGTAAGAAATAGTTGCTTGTTCCGCCCCGTTTCCGGGCCGCGGAACGGCGGGGAGAGCCAGAGGATTCTACTGGACGAGAGGGCTCGCGGCCGCCTCGAGGGCGACCCCGGCGATCTCGGCCTGGCCGGCGAGGAGGCTCACATACTGGCGCAGCGCATGCTCTTCGACGCTTTCGCGCAGCAGGGCGGCGATCCGCTCGCGCACCAGCTCGAAGGGCAGCCTCTCGCCGAGCAGGACCTCATCGATCGCCACGATGTGGAAGCCGAACCGGGTGCGCACCACGTCGCGCAGCAGCCCCTTGTTGCCGGGGTGGAACAGCACGCGCTCGAACTCGGGCACGACGTCCCCGCGCGCGATCTGGCCCAAATTGCCGTCCTGCGCGCCCGAGGGGCAGTTGGAGAGTTCGCGCGCCATCTCGCCGAACCGGCCTGGCTCGGCGAGCAGCAGGTTGAGCGTCGCCTCGGCCCTCTCGCGGATCTGCGGCACGTTCACGGCCGGCGTCACCTGGAAGAGGATGTGGCGGGCGTGGACGAGGTCGTCGCTGCGGAAATCGAGCGGGTGGGCATCATAGTGGCGCCGGCACTCCTCCTCCGTCGGCTCGGGGGTTCTGACTTCCCGGTCGAGCAATTGCTCGATTCCCGCGGCGATGACCATCTCGTCGGCGGCGCCCTCCGGCAGGAGGCCGACCGAGACGGCGCGCTGGCGGAGCAACTCCCGGACGGCCGCCATTTCCGGTGGCTCGTCATCCGCTGCGAGCACTTCGACGCCGTTGACCGCAACGCTCACGGGCGGGCCTCCTTGCGGGGGCGACGGGCCGGCGAGCGCACGATCTGGTAGGGGCGGAAGAGATAGGCGAGCGACCCGACGCCGCTCCAGATGTGCACCATGCGGGTGAAGGGCGAGATGAGGAAGATGGTGAAGCCGAGGAGGATGTGGATCTTGTAGACCAGCGGCACCTCGGGCATCAGGCTCGCGGCGCCCGCGTTGAAGGTCACGATGCCGGAAACGTAGTGGCTGAGCCGGGCAAACATTTCGCCGTCCATGTGCTGGGCGGAAAGCGGCACGGTGATGAGCCCGAGCAGGAGCTGCAGCCAGAGCATCACCAGCACGGTGAAATCGAGCTTGCGGCTGTTGAGCCTGAGGCGCGGTTCCGACACGCGGCGCTGGATCAGCATGGTGAGGCCGACGATCGCGATGAGCCCCGCGATACCGCCCGCGACCATGGCGAGGAGCTGGTGCTGTGCCGGGCTTATGGCCCAGTCGATGGCCCATTCGGGGGTGAGGAAGCCGACGAAATGGCCGAGCACCACCACGATGACGCCGACGTGAAAGAGGTTGGAGCCGATCCGCAGCTGGCCGCGCCGGAGCAGCTGGGAGGAATCGCTTTTCCACGTATAGGGCTCGCGGTCGAAGCGGACGAGGCTGCCGAGCAGCAGGACCGAAAGGCAGATGTAGGGGTAAACGCCGAAGAGGAAGGTGTTGAGATAGTCACTCCACGCCATGGTGGCCTCCTCGTTCAGGCGGGATATTGGGCGTTGCGCCGAGCGGGGCACCCGCGAAAGCGGGTTCCTCCCGCCATTCCTTGTCGATGGAATCGGGGCGCTCGTTGGCGGGCGGCACTTTCGCGGCATCGACCGGCTGCTCACCCGCCATGACGAGGAGGGCCTGGAGCACCGCGGCGTAAGGGCTGCGGCGCGCGATCAGGGCCCGGGCGATCACCTTGAGGATGTGCGCGCAGTCGGCCAGCATGTCGCGCGCCTCGCCGAGGTCGCGGCAGCTGAGGTATTCGAGGACCACCGGCAGGTAATCGGGCAACTCGGCGGTTGCGAGATCGAAGCCGGCCGCGCGGTAAAGCTCCTTGAGCTCGACCATGGCGGAGCCCCTATCGCGGCTGTCGCCGTGGAGGTGCTCGAAAAGATGCAGGGACAAGGCGCGGCCGCGGTCGAAAAGATCGCTGTAGCGTTCCTCGGCGTCGAGCAGGTCGCCGTGCCCCAGCTCCTCGATCAGGGCCAGCAGGTCGGCGCGCCGGGCGGGCGGCACGAGATCGGAGCTGCGGACCACCTCCGCCATTTCCGGCAGGGCGGCGCGCATTTCGGCGGTGGGGTAAGAGAGGAGCGCGCTCAGGACGCGGAAGATCAGCACGGGGTTGCCTCAGGTGTCGAGCGGCCGCATCGGGGTGAGTTTGCGCCGCCCCATCTGGCCGCCAAAGAGGCTCGAATGCGGCTCGCCCGCGTCGCACCCATTGCCGAAGCTGAAACCACAGGCGCCGCGGATACCGTAGGCGTCCTCCGCCTCTTCCTTGTGGCCGGTCGGAATGACGAAGCGGTCCTCGTAGTTGGCGATTGCGAGGTAGCGGTGCATGTCCTCGGCGACGGCCGGGGTGAGGCCCGCCTGGGCGAGGACGGCGAGGCCGTCGCCTTCGCCCAGCTGGCGCTGCCGGAAGTGGATGCGCATGGCAAGGAGACGCTCGAGGGCCGAAACGATCGGCTCTTCGGCGCCGGCGGTCAGGAGATTGGCGAGGTACCGCACCGGGATGCGCAGCGAGCGCACGTCGGGGATTTCGCCGACCGTATCGATCGCGCCGGCATTGGCGTGCGAC
>DASZTU010000093.1:0-20892 GCA_035547975.1 Devosiaceae bacterium
CGAAAACCCGCCGGCCCGCCAGCAGTGCGTCAGCCATGTCGCTCGAGCCTCGCCTGCTGCCGTTCGGCCTGCGCCGCCGCGATGCGCCGCAAAATCTTGTCCTCGCTGTTCTCCGCCTTGAGGTATTAGCCGACGATCCGGCCGTCGGCGACGACGAGGCAGCGGTCGCAGAGGCCGATCACCTCCTCGAGCTCGGAGGCGACGACGAGGAGGGCGACGCCGTTTTCCGCCAGCTCCACCACGAGCCGGTAGATTTCGTGGCGCGTGCCGGCGTCGACGCCCTTGGTCGGCTCGTCGAGCATCAGCACCCGGGGTGCGCGCATCAGCACGCGCGCGAACAAAAGCTTTTGCTGGTTGCCGCCCGATAGATGGGCGACGGAGGCCTGCACCGACGGCGTCTTCACGTTGAGCGCCCGCATGCCCTCGAGGATCGCGCTGCGCTCGCGGTCGCCGCGGATGAGGCCGTTGACCGAGAGGGGTCCGAGATTGCCGATGGTGATGTTGGCACCGGCCCCGAGATTGAAGAGGAGACCATCGCGCTTGCGGTCCTCCGTCAGGAGCGCGATGCCCGCGCGGCGGGCATCGGCCGGCGACCGGACAATGACCGGCCTGCCGTCGACGCGGACCTCGCCGGTGAACGGCGCGCGGCCATAGATCGCGTGGAGGATTTCGGTACGGCCGGAGCCCAAGAGGCCCGCCAGCCCGACGATCTCGCCGGCGCCGACGGAAAAGCTCACCTCGCTCACGGCATGATGCACGCCGGGACGGCCGGCGACCGACAGGCCGCGGACCTCGAGCGCGGCGGCCCCCGCGGGGGGCGGCGGCGCGTGCTCGGGAAACAGGCGCTGCAGGCGCTGGCCCGACATGGCGAAGATGAACCGCTCCTCGTCGAACTCCTCGCGCGCGATTTCGGCGGCGACCCGGCCGTCGCGCAGCACGGTGGCGCGGTCGCAGACCGCCAGCACCTCGGGCAGGCGGTGGGTGATGTAGATCATCGTCACGCCCTGTGCCTTGAGGCGCCGGAGCATGCCGAACAGCCCCTCGACCTCCGTGCCCGAGAGGGACGCGGTCGGCTCGTCGAGCATCAGCACCCGGGGACCGAGGGCGAGCGCGCGCGCGATCATCACGAGATGCCGCTGCGCGGAAGTGAGCGAGGCAACGAGCGCGGTCGGGTCGATTTCGAGGCCGAGCTGGCCGAACACCTCGCGCGCCCGGGCCTGCAGCTCGCGCTGGTGGACGAGCACGCCCTTGCCGAGGCTGGTGCGGCCGGCAAAGACATTCTCGGCGACCGTAAGCTGCTCCAGCACCTCGATTTCCTGCGGCACATAGGCGACGCCCGCGGCGCGCGCCTCGTGCGGCGAACGGAACTCGGCGGGGCGCCCGGCGAGGGTGATGGTGCCGGTATAGGAGCCGGCGGGATGGACGCCGTTGAGGATTTTCACCAGCGTCGACTTGCCGGCGCCGTTCTGGCCGAGGAGCGCGTGGATCTCGCCGGCCGCCACGCTGAAATCGACGTTCCTGAGCGCCGGGACGCCCGAAAACATCTTGGTGATGCCGCGCGCCGCAATGAGCGGCGAGTCGATCGCTTCAGCCATGGGAAAGATCGTCCCCTGGGAAAGGGAGCCGGGGGCGCCCGTGGGCGCCCCCGGCCTGGGAGAAACGTTGTTATTGGCCGGCGGCGTCGAGGATCTTGTAGTAGGGATCGAGGTCGCTGGCGGTGATGACCTTGGCCGGCAGGGGGTTGAGGTAATCGACCGTCTTGCCCTCGGCGAGCGCCGCGGCGAGGTCGGCGGTCTTGGCCCCTTCCTCGTAGAGCGGCTGTGCCACGATGCCGTAGGCGGCACCCGACTTGATGATGTCGAGGTTCTGCCGGATGTAGTCCATGCCGATGATGGTGAGGTCACGTCCGGCCGTGCGGGCGGCCTGCGACCAGGTCTGGATGCCGTTGCCGGTGGTCGAGAAGGCGCCGGTCACGTCGGCATTGGCCTGGAGAATGCCCACGGCCTTCGAAGCCGCGGCCGAAGGCTCGAACCCTTCCATCTGCGTGTCGAGCACCTTGATGTCCGGGTACTTGGCCTTGATCTCGGCGCGGAAGGCCGCCGACATCACGTTCTCGGTGTCGTTCGAGCTGCCCTGCGTCAGGGCGATCGTGCCCTTGCCGCCCATCTTGGCCCCCATGGCATCTGCAGCCGCGGTGCCGGCCTGCGTGATGTCCTCGCCGGTTGCGGCCTTGAGGCCCGGGACCGAGCCCTCCTTGGGCAGCACGTGCCAGGTGACGACCGGAATGCCCTGGCCGCCGAGCTTGCCGATATAGGGGTAGATTTCGGGGCCCGGGCCGTAGACGGCGACGGCGCCGAACTGCGTGCGGGCCAGCGCCGCTTCGGCCAGCGGAATGCTCGCCGCCACGTCGTAGTTGGTGGCGCTCGGGTTGCCCACGACCTCGCAGGTGTAGCCGAGCTTCTTGCACTCATCGAGGAAGCCGGCCTGCATCAGCCGGTGCACCGGATGGTCGCGCATGGGCTGCACCCAGAGCAGCGCCTTGTCGGCAGCCTGGCTGGCGCCCGCCGAAGCCAGCCCCGCAAGGAGCGCGGCCACGCCGAGCAGAGCCCGCGCGCCGCCGCTGTTGAAACCGATCGAAAAAGCCATTGTGGTCCTCCCTAAGAAGCCGGCCATGCCGGCGTTGCTGTTGTTGGTGTTGCCATTCACTCGGACTTGACTTCGCCGGCCTGCTTGGCGCCGGCGCCGACGGTGAAGTAGCGGCGGCGCACGATATCGAGCCCCACCGCCAAAACCATGATCACGCCCACCGCGATCTGCTGCCAGTTGGAGCTCACCCCGACGACAACGAGGCCACTCGAGACCACCTGCAGCAGCAGGACGCCGATGATCCCGCCGGCGAGCGTGCCGGCCCCGCCGAAGAGGCTGACCCCGCCGACGACCACGCCCGCGATCACGGCCAGTTCCCAGCCGCTGCCGATCGAGGTGGTGCCGCTCTGCAGGTCGGCCATGACGAACATCCCGGCGATCGCCGCGAGCGCGCCGATGGTGACGAACGCCCCGATCTTGTAGAGGTCGGTGTTGATGCCGACGAGCCGCGCCACCTCCGGATTGCCGCCGGTCGCGTACATGTTCCGCCCGAGCACGGTGCGGCGCAGCACGAAATCGGCCGCGACCGCCGCGACGATGAAGAAGACGAAACTCCAGCCGAGGCCGAAGACGACCGTTGCCATGCCGAGCGTGCTGACCTCGGGCGGCAGCGGATAGACGGGCGCGCCGTTGGTCACGACCTGGATCAGCCCCTGCCCGATGAAGAGCATGCCCAGCGTCTGGATGAACGCCGGTATCCTGAGCTTGACGACGACGAGCCCGTTGACCAGCCCGACGGCGGCGCCGGTCAGCAGCCCGCCGAGCACGGCGACCGGCACCGGCAGGCCGAACATGGTCATGAGCCGCGCCGAGACCACCGCCGAGAGCCCGGCATTGGAGCCGACCGAGAGGTCGAACTCGCCCGTCACCAGCAGCAGCGTCTGCCCGATCGCGATGATGCCGACGAACGACACCACCTGGAGGATGGCGCGGATGTTGCGATCCGAAAGGAATGCCGGCTGGAGGATGTAGAAGATGAGGATGAGCAGCACGAGGGCGGCGATCACACCCACCTCGCCGACGGCGATCAGGCCGAGAGCCCGCCGGCCCCACGACCGGGCCGGCGCCGCAGACCCCACCCGCCCCGCGAGATTGGTCATCCCGATCTCCTCCCTGCCGGACCATCGGGGCCTTGCCGCCATGCTGCGGCTTTGCACCCGTCCGGATCCGTTCGACGTCGCCTAGGAAAGCATACTATTATAATATGCTCAATGGGACTCGAGCGCGAACCTGCGCAACTTCGTGCATGAAAACCGCGCTGCCGGCGGTGCGCGGCGGAGCGCCGAACCGCTGGACATTATGCTATTATAATCTAGTCTAGGGCAAGATCGGGTATTGGGGAGGATGAGTTGGTGATCTCGGCGGTGAGGGCCACAAGGGCCAAGGCAGATGCACAGAACCTGCCGGACCGCGACGTCCTGATCGGACTTTTCGAAAAGCTCGTGCTGCTGCGCCGCTTCGAAAGCGTGGCGCAGGCGGCCTGCCGGCGCGGCGAAACGCCGGGTTTCCTGCACCTCTACCTCGGCGAGGAGGCCTGCGCGGTCGGCGTGTGCGCGCATTTGCGGCCGACCGACTGGGTGACCTCGACGCATCGCGGCCACGGCCACGCCCTGGCCAAGGGTGGCGACCCCAGGCGCATCATGGCCGAGCTTTTCGGCAGGGTCGACGGCATCTGCGGCGGCCGGGGCGGCACCATGCACCTCTACGATAAGTCGATTGGCCTCTTCGGCACCAACGGCGTCGTCGGCGCCGGCATCGGCCACGCCGCGGGCGCCGGCATGGCGGCGCGCATCCAGGGCCGCAACGACATCGGCGTCGCCTTCTTCGGCGACGGCGCCAGCAATCACGGCGCCTTCCACGAGGTGCTGAACTTCGCCGCGGTGCAGCGGGCGCCGGTGGTGTTCGTGTGCGAGAACAATCTCTACGCCACGGCGACGCCGCTGCGCACCATCACGCTCAACACCGAGATCGCGACGCGCGCCGCCGCCTATGGCATGCGGGGCGTCGCCGTCGACGGCAACGACGTGTTCGCCGTCTGGCTCGCCATGAAGGAAGCCGCCGAGCGGGCCCGGGGCGGGGAGGGCCCGACCCTCATCGAGTGCAAGACCTACCGCACCGTGGGCCACCACGAGGGCGATCCGGTCGTCGGTACCTACCGCACGCAGGCGGAAATCGATGAATGGGTGAAGCGCGATCCGGTCGACATGTGGCGGCGACGCCTCGTCGAGGATTTCGGCGTCGCCAGCAAGGAAGAGCTGGCCGAGATCGACGCCCGCATCGAAAAGCAGATCCAGGAGGCGCTGGAGTTCGCCCGCGCCTCGGCGGAGCCCTCCCCGGCGACCGTGCGCCAGCACGTCTACGCGACCCCGCTCAACCCGCCGGAGGCGACGCGGCCGGAGGCGACCGGCGAGACACGGAACCAGGGCTGGCTCGAGGCGGTGCGCGACGGCATCGCCGAGGAGATGCGCGCCAACCCCCACATCATGTATTTCGGCGAGGGCACGGGCGAGCGCGGCGGCAGCTTCGCCCACACGAAAGGCCTCTGGGCCGAATTCGGGCCGCACCGCATGGTCGACACCCCCATTTCCGAGCAGGGTTTCACCGCCGCCGCGATCGGGGCTTCGGCGACCGGCGCCCGCACCGTTTCGGACCTGATGTTCGCCGATTTCGCCTTCGAGACGGCGGGGCAGATCCTCCTTCAGGCGGCAAAGCTCCGTTACATGAGCAACGGGCAGATGAGCGCGCCGGTCGTGATCCGCGTCGGGGCAGGAGCGCTGCGCAGTTCGGGCCCCCATCACAGCGGCATCTATCACCCGATCTTTGCCCAGATGCCGGGCCTGATCGTCTGCGTGCCATCCAATCCCGCCGACGCCAAGGGACTGATGAAGACGGCCCTGCGGGCTGGCGATCCCGTCATCATGCTCGAGCCGAAGGCGCTCTTCGCCAGCAAGGGCGAGGTGCCCGTCGCCGAGCACTACGTGCCCTTCGGCAAGGCCCGCATTGCCCGGGCCGGCAAGGACATCACGATCGTGGCCGCGGGGCAGATGGTGCCGCGGTCGCTCGAGGCGGCCGAAATGCTGGCGGCCGCCGGCGTCGAAGCCGAGGTGATCGACCTGCGCACCATCATGCCGCTCGACATCGAGGCAATCGTGAGGAGCGTCCGCAAGACCCATCGCGCCCTCGTGGTCGACGAAGCCTGGGCGATGTGCGGGCTTGGCGGGGAGATCGCCCAGTCGCTCAACGAGCTCGCCTATGACGACCTCGACGCCCCGGTCGGGCGGCTGCACACCGCCCCGACTTCCCACCCGTTTGCGCCGGTGCTCGAACGGGCGATGCTGGTCGACCCGCCCCGCATCGTGAACGCCGCGCGCGACATCATGGCCGGCCGGGCGCCGCTGCCCGACCACTGGTACGCCGGCGGCACCGGCTCCGGCGCGGAGCCCGAGGCCGCCCCCGCTCCGGCCCCCACACCTGCAGCCCCTGCCGCGTCCGCCTCACCCGCCGTGCCATCCCCGGCCCCGACCCGGGACGTCGCCGAGGGCCCGGGCGAACCCATCACCATGCCGTTCGGCGATCTCACGGTCTCCGAAGGCAAGCTCGTCCGCTGGCTCAAGGCCGTGGGCGATCCGGTCGCCGCGGGCGAGGTGGTGGCCGAGATCGAAACGGACAAGGCGGTGGTCGAGATCGAGGCGCCGGTTGCGGGTACGATCAGCGCCATCGAGCAGCCGGTCGGCGCGGTGGTGCCGATGGGTGGCCGGATCGGCGCCATCGCGCCTCCCGAGGCGGCGGCGTCAGGTGCGGCTGGCAAATGAGCGCGACCGCCGTGCGCCGTCCGGCCTCCCCCTATGCCCGCCGACTCGCCCGCGAGCGCGGCCTCTCCCTCGACCTCATCGCCGGCACGGGTCCCAATGGCCGGATCGTCGCCGCCGACATCGAGGCCTTTGCCGCGCGCCGGAAAGCGCATCCGGAGGCGAGCACGACCACGGCGGCGGCCCCGACCTCCGTTTTTGGCGTCAGCATCGACATCGCCCGGCTGAACCAGCTCGTGGCCGACCTCAAGGCCGCGGGCACCGACCTCTCGCTCGACGACATGCTGGTGCGCGCGGGTGCGCAGGCGCTCGAGGCGGTACCGGGGGCGCGGAACGGGGCCGAGCCCATCATCGTCGCCCTCGAACGGGGCGCGGGCGCCGCCCGGCGGAGCCTCCACGCCGTCGACGCCCATATCGGCCTCGTCAGTGCCCTCCACGCGCGGCTGGAAGAGCCGGAAGCCGCTGCCGAAAGTGGCGCCCCGCCCGGACCCGCCGCGCTCTCGATCCGGCGCTTCGCCATTGCGGGCATCCGCGCCGTCGCCATGCCGCTCGTGGATGAGATCCCGCTCCGCCTCGTGGTGTCGGCCGGGCCGGAGGGCGGGGTTGCCGAGGCGCTGCTGAGCTTTGATTCCGCCCGCATCGACGAGGAGGCGGCGGCCGAATTCCTCGGACGCGTGCGCGACGCGCTCGAAACCCCGCTCAGGCTCCTCGCCTGACGGGAGTGCGCCTGCGGAAGACCGAAACTCAGGGAGAAGCGCGCAGTTCGACGCGGCGGTTGAGGGCCCGGCCCTCATCGGTGTCGTTGCTCGCGACCGGCATCGTCTGGCCGGCCCCGAACGAGCTCAGGCGGTCGGGCGCGACGCCATAGGCGGTGACGAGCGCCGCGAGCACATTGGCGGCGCGCCGCGCCGAAAGGTCGAGATTGTAGCTCGGCTGGCCGACGCTGTCCGTATGGCCCACGATCTGCAGCTTGAGTTCGGGGTGCTGCTGCAAGAGGGCCGCGATCTGGGCCAGCGTCGGCGCCGACTCGGGCTTGACCGCATCGCTGTCGAAATCGAAGTGGATGCCATAGAGGTCGACCTTGGCGTCCTCCGTCAGCGCGGCAGCCATCTGCGCCGCATCGGGCGGCGCGCCCTCCGCCGCCGCCGGCGGCTCATCGGCAGGTGCGGGCGTCGCCTCCGACACCTTGCCTCCCTCGAGCGCCCGCGTCTCCACGACTTCGACGAATGCGGTCGTCACGTCCTTGTCCTCGCCGGTAAGGACCGCGACATAGACGATGCCGTCCGGCCGCGCCGCCCGGGCCAGAAAGTATCGCGCATGGTCGAAATAGGCGGTGCTCACCCCGTTGGTGGTGTCGATCTGCTGGCCGAGGAGATAGGGGTCGTTGACGCTGCCGGCAAAGCACGCCTGGTCGGCGCACTCGAACGCCACGGCGAATCCCTTGGCGGCGAGCGACTGCTCGAAATTGCGCGTGACTTCGAGCGAGGAGCGGCCCGCCGGAATGGCGTAGCGGATTTGCGTCACGCGGCCCTCGACGTGCAGCCATTCGGCGCCCGACCGGTCTGAGAGCGCGTTGCGGTCGAGCAGCGCGCCGTAATCGTGGGGCTTCTGCAGGAGCGCCGCCTCATCGAAGGCCGAAGCCTTGTAATAGGTGATTTCCGAGCCCTCGTAGCGCCCGACCAGCGGATGGTCCTCAGACCCCGGCTCGTCCGCACCCAGCGCCGCGCCGGCCGCAAGGCCAATGAGCCAGGCGCCGATCAGCAGCCCTCGCACAATCCTCATCTCCAACCTCCCGGCGCAACGCGCCTCAACGCAACGGCGGTGCTCTCGCCCGCCGTCCTTGCTTCTTCCCCCGCCGCAATCGTCCCCGCCTCCACCAATTGGTGGAGGCCAGCGCAATTTCGCGGGTGCACAGTCCTGTTGGGGGATGCTCGTTCGAGGGTGCCGGCCTATGTCTCTGCGTTCTTGGCGTCACCGCGCAGTCCTGCTCGGGGCCGTGTTCACCTTCTTCAGCTGCGCCGCGGTCGGCCTGGCGGACGACGATACCGATGCGGCAGCCACCCCGCCCGCCGCCGCCGCGGACGATGCGGATGCGACGCCGGCCGCCGGCGCCCCCGCCCTGCTGACGGCCCTGCCCATTCCGCTCACCCCGGGCGACGTCGCGATCAGCGGCTTTTCCGGCAGCAAGCTCGCGACCCCCACATTGCCCGCCGGCGTCGACCCGCTCGACAAGACCGTCATCGACCCCGACGGCACGTCGCTGCGCATTCTGGACATGTCGACTCTCGGCGGACCGACGCTCGGGCAGGTCCTCAACCCGCCGGTCAAGCTCGCCATTTCGGCGCGCGATATCGGGCAGGTCTTCGCCCTCGTCTTCGACGATGGCGGCGGGACGGGCGGCACGGGCGTGCCCAACCTCTATGCCGCCTCGACGTCGCTCTTCGGCCTGCAGATCGTCGGCGACCCCGCCGAGGACGGCTCGGTCACCCGGCTCAAACAGGGCGACCCCCGCGCCCGCTTCATGGATGGGCAGTTCGGGTCCCTCCCCGGCGCCAGCCCCGGCGCGATCTGGAAGATCGACGGCACGACCGGCGCCGTCACCCATCTCGCCGACACCGCCTTTTCCGGCGTGCTCAACAGCGGGCCGGGCATCGGCGACCTCGCCTTCGATCCCCAGAGCCGCAATCTCTACGCCTCGGACCTCGATACCGGCCTCATCCACCGCTTCGACCTCGAGCACAACGCCGCCGATCTCGGCCAGTTCGACCACGGCATGTCGGGCCGACCCGGCGCCGAGCTGCCCTCGCTCGCCGACGACGGCGCGGTCGCCAACATCCTCTCCCCCGATTTCCACGCCGACGACCCCACGACCTGGGGCTTCACCCAGCCCGAGCGCCGCGTCGAGGCACTCGCCGTGCATGGCGGCCGGCTCTACTATTCCGTGGCCGATGGCCCGACGATCTGGTCGGTGGCCCTCAACCCTGACGGTTCCTTCGACACCACCGCCCGCCTCGAGCTGGCGGTCGATGCCGCCGAGCCCTTCCACGTCACCGATATCGTCTTCGACGATCAGGGCCGCATGATCCTCGCCCAGCGCGGGACGCAGCAGAGCCCCTTCGACTACGGCCAGTTCACCGCCGGATCCACGCAGACGCTGCGCTACTCCCCGAGTGACGGCAGCACGGCCAATCTCTGGGAACCCGATCCGGAGGAATTTCCGATCGGACTGCCGGACGGCAACCGGCAGGGCAGCGGCGGCATCTCGCTCGGCAAGGCCTACAACCCCGATGGCTCGCTCGGCCAAGCCTGTGGCGCAACCCTCTTTGCGACCGGCGACGATTTGAGGAACAACCCCGCCCTTGCCGGCATGCTGCCCGAAGGTCCGGCCAACCTCCACGGCCTCCAGCTCAACGACGCGGCGCTCGTGCTGCCGCAGAACGTGCCGCCGGTCGCGACGGCCTTTGCCGCCTTCGACCCGAACCAGGCCGACCCCGACGCGCGCGGGCACGTTGGCGACGTCGAGGCGGTGCCCTGCACCTCGCCCGCGGCCGCGGCGGCTGGCGAAGAAGCGGAGGGCGCCGGCGCAGGGGCAGGCCCCGGCGCCGGCGAAGGCCTTCCGGGTGTCGCGCCGGGCGGCCGCGGGCCGATTTTCCCGGGCGGTGTTCCGCCGGTGCTCGAGCCGCTGCCGCCCGGCAGCCCCGGCGCTGGCCTGACGCTCAGCAAGTTCCCGCTGGTCGAAACCTGCAGTGCCGAAACCGGCGACTGCTCGTTCGTCATCACCGTGCACAATCCGGGCCCGGCCCCCTTCCCCGGCCCCTTCTCGATCGACGACGTCTTTACCACGGCGGACGGCGCGCCGCTGCCCAACGCCAAAATCACCTCGCCGCCCGATCCGGCCTGGCAGTGCTCGCCCGCTTCCCCGATTTCCTGCGTGCATCCGGGGCCGCTGCCGGTCGGCGACACCTCGCTCAACCTGACCTTCGCCCCCGGCGACGTGGGCAACGCCACGGGCGTCGTGAACTGCGTCGTACCCACCGATCCGAACAATCCGGCGGGCAATCCCCCGCCGGCGCCCGGCGCCAACCCCGCCCCGGTCAATCCGGTGCCGGCGCCCGCCCCCGCCGCGGCGGCCCCGCCCCCGCTGCCGACGAGCTCCGACAAGAACGGCCTCAAGGTGGTCGTCAATCCCAAGGTGCCGAACTGCTCGGCGGTCACGGGCGGCTGCGACTTCGAGGTTGCGCTCTCCAACACCGGCCAGGCGCCCGTCACCGGACCCCTGACCTTCGTGCTCAAGGCGACGCTCGGCGCCGACCCCGCCCAGGCGGTGATCGACGGCACCCCGGTGAGCCTGCCGGCGGGCTTTGCCTGCCAGCCCAAGCAGGACAACGAGGGCTCGCGCGTCGAGTGCACCAACAACGCGGTCAACATCCCCGCCGGGCAGACGCAGAGCCTCACCTTCAGCCTCAAGGCGCAGGTGCCGCCGGCATCGAACGCCGGCAGCATCACCGCCCGCGTCGACCTCACGGTCGGCCAGCTCGACGGCTCGGCCTCGAACAGCATCGCCTTCAAGGATGCGCCCGTTAACGCGCCCGCCAATGCGCCGCAGGGGCCGGTCGCGGCGCCGGCCGGCGCCGGCCAGCCCGCGGCCGGAAACCTCCGGGATCAGTTGCCGCCCCAGCAATGCGCGGCCATCCCCCTTGCCAACCCTGAAGGCGGCGGGGGCGCGGTCAATCCCAACCCGGCGGGTGGCGGGGCCGGCCCGGCGAAGCCGAACCAGCCGGGCCCGGCCAATCCGGATCAGCCCAAGGGCGGTGATGTGTTCCCGAAGGGCCCGGTGAACGCCAACGGCCTCACCTTCGAAAAGACCCTCGCCGACGGCGTGACCAACTGCACGGACGATGGCGACTGCAAGTTCACCATCCACGTCAAGAACAACAGCGGCGCGGAGGTGAAAGGGCCGATCACCATCACCGATGCGCTGCAGGGCAACGACACGTTCTTCGGCAGCAGCGGCATCTCGACGCCGCCGGCGGCGCCGTGGAAATGCGCAAAACAGGGGCAGACCTTCTCCTGCACCAATCCGGGGCCGATCGCCGCCGGGGCCAGCGCCGACTTCACCATCGGCTTCAAGCTGCTGAGCGGTGTCGCGGTCACCGAGATCGAGAACTGCATCATCGTGAGCCCCGACGCCGCGCAAAAGAGCTGCGCCACGGTGCCGGTCGTGAAGGCGCCGCTGCCGGTCAACGTCAACCAGCTCTCGATCGAAAAGGGCGCGGCGATCGACCAGTGCTCGGATATCGGCGGCGGCTGCGCGTTCAAGATCCGCGTCGCCAACGCCGGGCCGAACGCCTTCGACGGCCAGTTGACCATCCACGATACCGTCACGGTCGATGGAAAGAGCGTGCCGGTCAACATCGAGGGGACGCCGCAGGTGCCGCCCCAGGACGGCGTCACCGCTTCGGTTTCCTGCAGCACCAAGGCCGGTGGCATCGACTGCGCCGGCCCCGTGAAACTTCCCGCCGGCCGGGCGATCGAACTGCCGATCAGCATCAAGGTCGGAACCGCCACCGGTGGCAAGGAGATCAAGAACTGCGCCGCCATCGACGGGGTGGCGCAGAATGCCTGCGCGACCATCCCGCTGGTTCAGGGGCCGCTGCTGCGGGCACAGAAATTCACCGCCGCGCACACCTGCACGCCGAGCTGCACCTTTGCGATCAACATCCAGAACATCGGCAACGGCCCGACGGTTGGCCCGATCACGTTCCAGGATGTGATCACGAATGCGACCTCCTCAACGACCATCACCAATGTCGACGCCGACCAGCAGTTCGAGTGCGTAACGGTCGCGGCTGCGCCCGGCGAGAAAGTCTCTCACCTCGTTTGCGCCACCAAGCCCGGCGTCATCCTCCAGCCTGGCCAGTCGGCGACCGGCCGGGTGACGATCAGCGGACTTCCGGACGACGTCCCGAACTACGTCAACTGCATCAACGACATCACGTCGCAGTCGGCGCAGGCGGGCAAGAACGTGCCCGTGGCCGGTGCCCAGGGCAGCAACTGCGCCACGGTGCCCAACGACCTGCCCAAGACACCGCATCTCGTCATCAAGAAGGAGGCGCCGAACGCCGGCCCGAACGGCGAGGGGCATTGCGGCCTCGACGAGACCTGTCGTTTTACCATCACCATCAGCAATGATGGCCGGGCACCGTGGACCGGCGACATAGCGTTCTTCGACCACATGGATGCGACGGTGCAGTCGAAGCAGCTTGGCCAGTCGGGCCCCCTGGCCGTCGACTGCCCGATGCAGGGAGCGGAGGCGTGCGTCGTCCATGTCGGCGCCGACACGCCGCTCAAGCCCGGTGATTCGACGCGCATCGAGATTGACGTGGTTGCCGGCTCGAACCTGCACGGCAAGAACAACGTCATCACCAACTGCGCCACCCTGTTCGTGGTGGGTCAAGACGCGCCGCCGGCCTGCGCGCCGGTCCGGCTCGATCCCTTCAACGTCAAGGTGAACAAGACCGCCGACGATCCCGCCTGCGCGCCGGGGGCGGAGTGCCACTTCACCATCGATCTTTTCGATCCCGGCCCGATCGACCATGACGCGCCGGTGACGATCAGCGACAAGCTCGACGCCGGGTCGGCCGCGATCACGTCGATCACCCCGGTTTCCGGGCGGCTCTTCCCCTGCGCCACCGCGCCGACGCAAATCCCCTTCACCTGCACCTCGCCGGGCAACTACCCGCTCACCGTAGGCGAGCACGTGACCTTCGAAATGACGGTGAAGATGCCCGCAACCGCCGCGGCGCAGCAGTTCACCAACTGCATCACGGTCGCCGATACGCGCTACTATCACCCGTCGCAGGCGGGTTCGGCCTCCGCCTGTGCCACCGTGAGCGCCAACCCGACCGGCACCGGCGGCACCAACGGCAACACGCAGCCGACGAAGCCCCCGCCGGGCAATCCGACGCGCACGCCGACTGCCTGTTTCGGCAACATGGTGCCCGACGGCAACGGCAACTGCGCCTGCCCGCCGAACACCCCCTGGAACGGCAAGGAATGCAGCGCCGGAAGCGGCGGCTGGAACGGCTCCAGGCCGATTGTCCTGCCCTGCCCGAAGGGGACGAGCGGGACCTACCCCGATTGCCAGCCGAGCCGGATCCCCTCGACCTCGATCACGCCGAACAAGCCTCTCCCGGTCATCAAATGCCCCGCGGGCACGACCGGCACCTATCCCGACTGCAAGGTGAAGCCCTCGGGCAGCGGCGGGGCCTATCCGAGCAAGCCGGGCAATGAGGTTCTCAAGTGCCCGGCCGGCACGACCGGCCAATATCCGGACTGCAAGCTGGTGCGGAAGACGGCGCCGAAGACCGACAAGACCGGCCCGGGGAGCGGCGGCGCCTATCCCATCCAGCCGCAGACGAACAAGCCGGCGGCCAAGCCCCTCTGCCCCACCGGCACGCACGGCAGGTACCCGGATTGCCGGCCGGACCGGGTGCAGCCGCCGCGCCAGTGCGCGAACGGCATGGTCGGCACCTATCCCGACTGCATGTGCCCGGATGGCACCCGCTATTCGCGCCAGACCCGCTCCTGCGTGGCCCCGCCGAGGCGGACCTGCCCGGAGGGGACCTATGGGCGCTACCCCCGTTGCACGCCCAACGAGCCGGGCCAGGGCAGTGGCGGATCCAACGGCACCACGCCGTCGGTCGATTGCCCGCCCCCCGGCCACCTGTCGCGCAGCGGCCAGTGCATCCAGCCCGCCCCGCAGCCGACGACGCCGCAGACCTGCCGGGGCGGCATGGTGGGCACGCCGCCCAACTGCGCCTGCCCCGACGGATCCCGCTATTCGCGGCTCTATCGCACCTGCGTGCCGGTGACCAAACCCCAGCCGGCCCCACAGCCGGCGCCTGCACCGGCCCCGGCGCCGGTCGGCCCGACCCCGCACTCGACCGCGCCGAATCCGGATGACCTCACCGACTACGGCGGGTGCTCGGCATGTGCACCGGACGATGACATTCACGTCCACTGATGCCGGACGGGATGGGGGAGACGCAGCGCCGCCTCCCCCGACGTTCAGATCGGCACGCGGATTTCGCCCGCGAGGCGCACGAGCTCGGTGCGCCGGTGTCGGCCGGTCTTGTCGAAGACGCGCAGCAGATGCGTGCGCACCGTGCTCGCGGCAATGCCCAGTTCGGCGGCGATTTCGGGGCTCGACCGGCCGGCGACCACGAGTTCGAACACGCGCGCCTCGGCGGGCGTCAGGCCATAGAGCAGCATCACCGCGTCCCTCGGCGCACTGATCGGCCCCGAGCCGTCCGCAATGAACACCGCCGCGACCGCCTCGAGCGGCAGGCCCGCGCGGCTCGATCGCCGCTCGAGCGGCATGACGTGGAGCGCAACCGCCGTTTCGTCGCGCCGGCGCGCGGGGATGGCAATGCCGCGCCGGCCGAGCACGGCCTCGCCGGCGGCGATGGCGCTCACCGCCGATTTCAACTGGCCGGGCAGCAGCTCGCGGTGGAGCTCGAGCCGGCCGGCGGAGGTCCGGATCGGATCGCCATAGTGCAGCATCTCCTCGGCCACGCGGTTCGCGTGCAGGATCTTGAGCTGGGCGTCGACCAGCACGGCGCCGCAGCTCATGGCGTCGAACGCCGACCGGAAGGTGGTCGTCGCGTCGACCGCGAGGTCCAGCAGCCGGCTCACCGTCGCCGCCCGGCGCAGATGCGGGCCGATCAGCCGCAGCTCGTCGAGCTGCGCGGGCGTCGGGCGCGTGCCCGACTCGTGAATCCCGAGGCCGAGGCTGGCGTTGGTCAGTCGGTCATGGGCGAGGAAGATCACGCACTGGTCGACCAGACCCTGCGGCTTCGCCCACTCCTGATAGTAACGATTGCTTTCGTGTCCCTGGAACTCGGGCATGTTCGAGTTGAGCACCGGCTCTTCGAGGGGCAGGCGCGCAACCCCGGCGGGTCCGCCCCAGAGATCGAAAATGCAGTCGCTGAATGAGGGGACCGCCGCAACATATTCGGCGGGCACGTTGCACGAGACCTGGATGAGCATCTCGACCTCGGGCAGTTTCGCGATCCCGAGCATGGCGATGTGGAAGCCGAAATGCTGCCGAATGCGATCGATCGTGGACTGCCAAAGTTGAGGCTCGATCGCCGCGTCGTAAATGGCGCCGATGAGGTCTATTAGTGCGGCATTCAACCGTCAGACTCCACCAATGCGTCAATATGACACAGAAAAACGTGGGCCTCGCGGGAATGTCAAATCAATTGAGGGCCCTGCGCAACTGCACCCGATCGGCCGGGTCATGGTCACGGGCCCAGGGACGTGTGACCGAAGCGCGCGCCCCCTCGCCTCCCTCAGGCCGCCGCGAAGGTGCGGAAGGTCGAGGCGCGGAAGTGCGCCTCAAGGCTCGTGACCGCCCCCTCGGGATCACGCGCTTCGATGCTGTCGAGGATTTTCAGGTGCTCGTCGACGGTGCTGAGCAGCTGGGCGCGGAAGTGGGTGCGCTGGTGCACCCGCCGGGCCATGCCGATATTGTCCTGCAGCCGGGCGTGGGTCCTGAGGATCGCCCCGTTCCCCAGCGCCTCGACGAAGCAATGGTGGAGCTCGCGGTCGAGCCCGAGGAACCGCTCCTGTAGCGCATCGGACAGCTCGGCGCCTTCGAGCTCGACCCGGCTCGCCAGATGGCGCGCCCGCATATCCTCGAGCCAGGCGCGGCTCGCTCCGGGCACGAAGGCGCGGATGGCGGCCGTCTCGATGAGCACCCGGAACTGGTAGTTTTCCCGGATGAAGGCGACCTCGGGATAAACGACGCGGATGCCGGTGCGCGGCCTGATGTCGACCAGCCCGAACTCCTCGAGCAGCACCAGCGTCTCGCGCAAAGGCGAGAGCGAGAGCCCGAGGATTTCGCAAAGCTCGTTCTGCGTCACCGTCATGCCGGCGCGCAGCCGGCCATCCTGCAGTGCGGCACGAAAGCGGCGATAGCCTTCATTGTCCCGGATTTCCGGCACGCAATCCCCCTGGCACCCGCGCCGCCGCTTTCTCAACTTCGCATCTTGTGCGATCTGCGCTGATATCACATTGTGCCCTCTGAGATATCAATAGCCGGAATTAATCCGTTCATTGGCTTGGGAGGAATGCAGATGACTGAGGTCTTCGACAGGCGCACGGTGCTGAAGATGGCGGGCAGCCTTGCGGCGATCGCGGCGCTACCGGCGCAGCGGGCCCTCGCCGCCGGCACCTCCATCAACTACTGGCACCACTTCACTAGCCAGAGCGAATTCGCCGGGCTCGCCGCCGTCATGAAGGCCTTTGCGGCGGCCAACCCCGACATCCAGGTCACCCAGGAGAACATCCCCAATCCGGAGTTCATGACCAAGGTTACCGCCGCGGTGATGGCCAAGAGCGTCCCGGACACCACCATGATCGCCGCCGAGCGCGTCGCCGACCTCACGGCGATGAACGCCCTCATCGACATCACCGACCGGGTGAGCGCCTGGCCGCCCAAGCCCGATTTTCCGGACGATTGCTGGAAGGGCATCACCGTCGACGGCAAGATTTACGGCGTGCCGTCCTTCACTTTCGTCGACTGGATGTACTACCGCAAGGACTGGTTCGACGCCGCCGGGATCAAGCCGCCGACCACCTTCGCCGAGTTCCGCGACGCGGCCATCAAGCTGAGCGATCCGGCCAAGAACCGCTATGGCTTCTCCATGCGCGGCGGCGCCGGCGGCGGCAATCTCATCATCAACGTCATGGAGGCGTTCGGCGCCCCGCTGATGCACGACGACGGCTCGATCTCGCTCGACCGCGACAAGGCCATCGAGGCCATCAAGTGGTACTCGGGCCTCTTCACCACCGACAAGGCGGTGCCCCCGAGCGCCCCGAGCGACGGCTTCCAGCAGATCATGCAGGCCTTCATGACCGGCCAGACGGCCATGCTCTGGCACCACACGGGCTCCCTCAACGACATCTCCGCCAAGCTCAAGCAGGGGGTCGAATTCGGCACCGTGCCGATCCCGGCCGGGCCCGCGGCGCACGTGGCCCGCGTCTCCTACGCCTATAACGGGCTGATGAAGACCGACCACGAGGACGCCGCGTTCAAGTGGGTCACCTACTGGGGCAGCGCCGATGCGGCCGTGGCCCTGCTACAGGCGACCGGCTACTTCCCGGCCTCGCGCAAGGTCGCCCAGGACGAGCGCATCACCGGCAACCCGATCTACGAGGCCGCGATCGAGACGCTCGGCTTCGGCCGGCTGCCGCCGAGCTTCCCGGGCCTCGCGGGCTGGACCGACAACGTCGCGCTCCCCGCCTTCCAGAGCGTGCTGATCGGCCATTCGAGCGTCGAGGACGCCGTCGATCAGATGATCGCCGGACTCGACGCGGCGAAATAGCCTTGACGCGGCGGGCGCCTGGCGCCCGCCTTTTCTCCCGAACCCCCAGGCGCGAGAGCATGGACGACGCAGCCTTTTCGCGGCGCAAATTCTCCGTTGGCGGTCCGCCGGCCGGATGGTCGCGGTGGAATCCGGCCCGCTGGCTCGGCGAGCTCTCCGAGACGCGCTACTGGATGTACCTGCTGCTCGTCCCGAGCCTCGTCCTGATCCTCGGCATCGTCCTCTACCCCACGCTCTATGGCGTCGAGCTCAGCTTCCAGATCATGCGGCTCAACCGGCCGGGCGGCAATCACTTCGCCGGCTGGTCGCAATACACGCGCATGTGGTCGGATCCGGTGTTCTGGCTGTCGCTGCGCAACACCGCCATCTGGGTCACGGCGACGACCATCATCGAGTTCACCATCGGGCTCGTCGCGGCGCTGGCGCTCAACCGCAACCTCCCGGGCACGCGCATCTTCAGCGTGCTCATCCTCATCCCCTACTTCCTGCCCAATGTGGTGGCGGGAAACATCTGGGCCCTGCTGCTCGATTTTCGCGTCGGCGTGCTCAACGACATTCTGGTGCGGCTGCACCTGCTCGGCGCCTACAAGGCCTGGTTTGCCGATCCCAATACCGCCATGCCCGCGGTGATCGTCATCGAAGCCTGGCACGGCTTTCCGTTTTTCGCCCTGCTGCTCCTCGCCGGGCTCAAGGGCATCCCGGCCGACCTCTACCGCGCCGCAACCATCGATGGCGCCGGGCGCTTCGCCCAGCTGCGCCTCATCACCCTGCCGATGATGCGCACCATCATCGCCGCCGCGGTGATCCTGCGCGTCATCGGCCTCGTCAACTCGCCCGACCTCTTGCTGATCCTCACCCAGGGTGGTCCGGGCCGGGCGACCCAGGTGCTCTCGCTCTACGCTTTCCAGACCGCCTACAAGGACTTCAACTTCGGCTATGCCGGCGCCCTCTCGGTCGTGATGTTCGTCCTCCTGATGGTCTTTGCCTGGGCATATGTCCGCTTCTCGCGCGTGAACGAGGAATAGATGGCCGAACCACGCTACCGCGGCGACCGCCTGCTCAACCTGCTGACCTATGCCGTACTGGTGGCGCTCGCCGTCTTCTGCATCGGGCCGGTGCTCTGGACGCTCCTCACCTCGCTCAAGGAGGAGTCGGAGATCATCACCGCCCAGGTCGCCTATCTTCCGAGCCACCTGACCTTCGACAACTACGCCAGGCTCTGGTCGCAGTCGAACTACCCGACGCTCATCGTCAACAGCCTCGCGGTGACCGCGATGACGGTGGCCATCTGCGTGCTCACCGGGACGGTCGCGGCCTACGCCTTCTCGCGCTTCAACTTCCCGGGCCGCACGCAGCTCATGCTGGGCTACCTCGTCATCCGCATGTTCCCGGCCGTGCTGATGATCATTCCGCTCTTCATCCTGCTGCGCAATGTGGGGCTGCTCGACAACCGGTTCGGCCTTGCCGTCGCCTATACGAGCTTCCTCCTGCCGCTTTACGTGTGGATGCTGAAAGGCTTCTTCGACGCCGCGCCAAAAGAGCTCGAATCGGCGGCCCGCATCGACGGGTCGACCCGCCTCGGCGCCATGTTCCGCATCGTCATCCCGATTGCCCGCAACGGGCTCGTGGCGACCAGCGTCTTCGTCGCCATCGCCGCCTGGAACGAATACCTTTTCGCGCTGATGCTGACGACCAGCGAAGGCTCGCGCACCTGGCCGGTGGGGCTCCAGTTGATGATCGGCGAATACAACCTGCCCTGGGGCATGCTCGCGGCCGGCGGCATGATCTCGATCGCGCCGGTCATCGTGCTCTTCGCCATCGTGCAGCGCTGGATGGTCGCCGGCATCACCGCCGGCGCGGTGAAAGGATAGGGCATGGCGACGCTCTCGCTCCGCGGCGTGCGCAAGCGGTTCGGTACGCTGGAGGTCCTCTCCAACATCGACCTCGATCTCGAGGAATCGGGCTTCCTGGTCCTGCTCGGGCCCTCGGGCTGCGGCAAGTCGACCCTGTTGTCGATCATCGCCGGCCTCGAGGAGGCCTCGGGCGGGGACGTGCTGATCGGTGGCCGCCGCGTCAACGACGTCCACCCCAAGGATCGCAACATCGCCATGGTGTTCCAGAGCTACGCGCTCTACCCCACCATGCCCGTGGCGCGGAACATCGGCTTCGGGCTCGAGATGCGCAAAGTAGCGCGGCCCGACCGGGAAGCGGCAGTGCAGCGGGCGGCCGAGCTGCTGCAGGTGAACCACCTGCTCGAGCGGCGGCCCGGCCAGCTCTCCGGCGGCCAGCGCCAGCGCGTCGCCATGGGCCGTGCCATCGTGCGCGATCCCGATCTCTTCCTCTTCGACGAGCCGCTCTCCAATCTCGACGCCAAGCTGAGGGTCGAGATGCGCACCGAGATCAAGCGGCTGCACGAGCGGCTGAAGACCACCATCGTTTACGTCACGCACGACCAGGTCGAGGCGATGACGCTCGGCACCCGGGTCGCCGTGATGAAGGGCGGCGTGATCCAGCAGATCGCCGATCCGCAGACGATCTACGAAAAACCGGCCAACACCTTCGTTGCGGGCTTCATCGGCTCGCCTGCCATGAATTTTCTCGCCGGAACCCTCGAGGTCGAGGCGGGGACGGCCGTGCTGCGCCATGCTTCGGGCGCGCTGCGCCTTCCGGGGCTCACCGAGGGCACGGGCGCGGCTGGAAAACCGGTGCTGCTCGGCATCCGCCCGGAATCGCTCAGCCTCGGGTCCGGGGCGGGCGCGGCCCTTTCGGGCACGGTCGACGTCGTCGAGCCCACCGGTCCGGATACGCACGTGCTGCTCGATGTCGGCGGTCAACAGGTGACCGCCCGGCTCGGCCCCCGCACCGGCCTCGTCCATGGCGATGAGGTTACGCTGGCGGTCGACACGGCCGCGGTCAGCCTCTTCGACCCGGAAACGGGGCTGCGGCTGTGATCGGGCCGATCTGGAGTCTGGCAAAGGCCCCCTCAGCCGGATCGCTGTCGCGAACCGACCTCTCCCCCGAGGGAGAGGTGAAGCTGGTGAGGC
>DASZTU010000094.1:0-15479 GCA_035547975.1 Devosiaceae bacterium
CGGATCCTGCCGCTCCAGCCAGGAGCGGAGACGGTCCTCGGGGTACTTGCCCACCGCGCGGTAGACGATCGCCGGTACCTCCAGCCCCCCAAGGTCGCGGGCCAGATAGTCGGCAGGGTCCATCGTCGGCAGGAACGGGAACGGCCGCTCCTCGGGATTGCGGTCGCTCTCGTCGTCGATGTCGTAGAGGACGAGTCCGTCGATCGCCACCGGCCGCAGCCGCTCCAGAGTGACCCGCCCGATCTCCGCCGCCTCGGCCGGACTCGTCGCCAGCCGCGGCGGAGTCACCGCGAAGAGCAGGAACCCGCCCGAACGAGCAGCGATGCCCCGGTGCAGGTTCACGCGCGGAACCGTAGCCGAGAGCGCGTTGACCCTGGCCGTCCCGTCCCTCCCGTGGTGCAGAGTCAAGCGAGACGCGTGACCCGATCCCGGACCTGGCCGAGATCGAGGGGGTCACCAGCGAAAAGCTCTAGGCCGGATCCCGCCACATCCGCCACATCGGCGGGCCGTTCCGGCCGGGACGGATCTCCTCGGTGACCTCGAAGCCGTGGCGTTCGTAGAGAGCCCTGCTGCGCGTGGAACTCGCCTCGAGGTAGGCGGGGACCTTCCTGTCATCGCAGCGCTCGAGGACTGGGCGCATCAGGATCGACCCCCCGCCCTGGCCCCGGTTCTCCGGCCTGACGCCGATGCAGGGCAGGTAGAAATGCGGCTCTTCCGGATGGTCCTTTTCGAGGGTGCCCAGGGCCCTGAGGAGTCGGGGGAGCGTTCGGCCGCTCGCCCGCAGCATCGCCGGCAAGAGCGAGAGCTGCTCGCGAGCTCCCATCTTCCAAGTCCCGGGTGGCTCCCAGACGCAGACCCCAGCCGGGGCCGCAGTCGGGCCGCCGACGATGTAGGTCTCCTCGTGGCGAAGCCAGACCCGCCTCAGCCAGAGCTCGAAGCCGCGCCTGGAAATCGCCAGCCTGCTCGACGGATTCGGCGCTATCCAGCTGATCAGCGGCTCGTCGTAGAAGGCATGCGCCAAGGTCTCGGCCAACTCGGCGACCTGCGACGCCTCGGCCTTGCGCACGTCGTAGCGGTCAGGAAGTGGTATTTGCGCTGCTCTGGATGCCATGGCGCCGAGTGTCCCCCGCCGACCGCCCGCCTCGCTACAGAGGCGAACCCTGCACTTTTCGACTACTCCCCCTATACAGGGGCCCCAGCGCTTCCGGTAGCGCCGCCCGCGCGCCCCGCCCGGAGATCCCGAGCTTGGCGTAGGCACGCATCAGCGTGCTCTCGACCGTCTTCAGGGTGACGCAGAGCTCCTGCGCGATCTCTCGATTGCTACGACCGCAGGCAGCCAGGACCGCCATCCGCGACTCGGCAGCGGACAGAGCGTCCGGGCCCTCGCGAACCGCCCGGCGAGGCCGCGCTCCAGCCGCTCGCAGCTCTTCCATCGCCTGGCTGACCACCCTGGAGGCGCCGCAGCGGTAGGCGAGATCGAGCCCCTCGGCGAGCGGCTCGCGAGCCTTCACCCGCTCGCCGCGCCGGCGCAGCTCCGCCCCGAGCTCGATCAGTGAGCGGGCGTATTCGAGGCGAAAGACGGAATCCCTCAGCTGCGCGACGGACTCGCGCAGGAAGCCGAGGCGGTCTTCAGGCGCTGCGGCCATGCCGCTCAGCCGCAGCATCAGCCCGAGGTATCCCGGCACCTCGAAACGCCGTGCGGTCTCCAGCTCGGCGGCGGCGAGCCGCCGCGCCTCCGCCGCGTCGCCCCGACGGTGTGCGACGAGCACCTCGGAAGGCCGGCCCAGGTCGTTGGGGGTGCGGAGGCCGTGGTCGCTTTCCTCGCTGCGCCTCCGCAGCTCCGCCAGGTCGGCGGCCGCCTCGGCGAGCCGTCCCTGCTCCAGGCGCAGCTGCGTTCTCGCGCCATAGAGCATGAAGCTCCCGACCGCCTCCTCCAGCCAGTGCCCGGGGTCGGCGGCCGCCAGTGCCGCTTCCGCTGCCTCCAGCTCGCCGCTGTCGACGAGCGCCATCGCGAGGGTGCCGTGGGCCCAGGCCAGGTGAGCCCCGGGGGGGCCAATCGCCAGCGCCGCCCGCGCGCCCGAAACCGCGGTCGGCAGCTCCCCCATCCGCCAGGTGGAAAAGGCGGAAACCAGCTCGACGGCGAAGATCTTGCCCGCGTGGCCCTCCCGCCACGTCTGCGCCCGTTGCTCGTCGGCAACGGCAGCCGCCAGGTCGGGCCGGTCGCAGAAGTTCAGGACCAGAGCCGCGAGCAACCACGAGTAGGCCTCGAACCGCCCTCCCGAGCTCTCGGCCTGGAGCGCCCGCTCGGCGAGCGCCGCCCCAGCGGCCAATCCTTCGCCGCTGAGCGCAACGCCGTAGGCCATCGCCGTCAGGACGGGCTGGGTCGCGGGCCCTTCGGGCACATTTCCCGCGTACGTGGCGAGGCGTTCGAGTCCCCTTGCCCGGGCGCCCGGGAAGAGCACCGCGTAGCTGATCAGCTCGGCGTCGATCCGCTGGGTGAGGAGGTGATCCGCGTCACCAAACCGCTCGAGCGCCTCGTCGAGAACGGCGACGGCCTCCGCGAAGCGGTTGACCGAGGCGAGGATCTCGGCACGGGAGACGGCAATCGCAGCCTGCTCATCGGTGGCGCTGGTGCGACGTGCCGCCTCGACCAGGTGGGCGAGCGCCTGCTCCGGCCTGCCCGCCGCGTCCTCGGCGCCGGCCAGCTCACAGAGGAGAAACGCCCGCTCCACCTCTGGCGGGGGCTCTTCCAGCGCTCTCCTCAGCGCCCTCGCCGCCAATTCGGGGGCACCGCGGCGCAGGGCAGTGGCGGCGAACTCGCGCAGGCACCCGACCGCCCAGGGGTCGTCGCGGGGCGCGCAGGCGAGAAGGTGGCCGGCGATGTCGTCGATGTCGGACCCCTCGCGATCCAGCAGCCGCGCTGCCGACCAGTGCATGGCATCGGGGTAGATACGTGCCTCGACGGCGCCGCGCACGACGGGGTGAGTGAAGCGCGGGACGTCCTCACCGGCGAGGATGCCGCGGGCACAGAGGCCGGCGACGATCGACGTCGCGCGGGGCGGAACGATGTCGCCCAGAGCGGCGATCCGCCCCGGGCTCGCCCGCTCGCCGAGCACGGCGATCGCGGCGACCACGGCGGTCGCCTCGGGGTCGACCGATTCGATGCGCCTCCAGACGTGACTCTCCAGCCCCTCGCCGCTCGCCCGCAGGACAGCGTCGATAGACGAGGCGTCAAGCGAAGCGCTCTCTTCCCTCAGCGCCCGCAGCGTTTCGCCCAGGTAGAGCGGTAGGCCGCCGGTACGCTCCCGGCAGGCGGCGGCAAACTCCGCCGAGGCATCTTCGCCGAAGGTCGAGGCGACCAGCCGTTGCACGCCGGAGAGGCTGAGCGGTCGGGGCTCGATGCGGACGCTGGCGGTCTGCCGCAACTCCTCGAGCACCGGCGCGGGCGCCTCGCCGGTTCGCTCGGCGACGACCAGCAGGACGGGCAGCCCCTCCAGGCGGCGGGCAAGGTAGAGCAGATGGCGCAGCGAGGGGAAATCGGCCCACTGGGCGTCGTCAACGGCGATCAGCAGCGGCTGGCGCTCCGCCAGTTCGGCGACGAGCCAGTAGAGGCCGTGCAAGGCCTGGAAGGAAGGGTCGCCGGCGCTTGCCGGCGCGGGCGCACCAAAGATCGCGGCGACGCTCGGCGCCATCGCGCCCTGATCGACCGGTGCTGCTTCCTTGACCGTGCGTTCGTAGAGTTGGCGCACGACGCCGAAGGGGAAGCCGCTCTCTAGCTCGAGGCCGGTCGCCTGGAACGCCTGGAAGCCTCGCGGCGCCCCCATCCGGCCAGCCTCCCGGAGCAGGCTCGTCTTTCCGATGCCGGCCGTGCCCCTTAGCCAGAGCACGCCGCCGTCGCAGCGGCGCGCGGCCTCCAGCGCCGCGTCGATCGAGCCGAGCTCTTCTGAGCGCTCGATCAGTTCCTCGCTGCCTGCCACGGCCTGAAGGTAGCGCCTTGGTATTCCCCCGGCTAGGACCGCCGGCGCTTGCGGCCGGCGGGCTGGACCCTGTCGCGCCAGAACGCGGCGGGGACGGATCTCGCCGCCGGAAGAACGGATTCCGCCGGAGCCGCCGGGCCGGCTCTTTGGACAATCGTCCAGGCCCGTTGACACCCGATTCCCCTCGACTCTACGGTCAACTGGTTCGACTGATCAGCAGGAGGAAATATGGTCCGGCTGATTCGATCAAGACCTGAGTCCTCCAGCCGCCGGTGGCGGGGACGGATCAATCCGTGGATCGCCGCGGTTCTACTTGTCGCGGCGCTCGGTCTTGTCGGCAGCGCCACCGCTCGGAATCTGATCAGCGGCAACCGCATCCGGCCGAACACGATCACCTCGCGCCAGGTGAGGAACCGGTCGCTCGCCTTCAACGACCTCTCGCGCCGAGCGACGGCGAGGCTGCGCGGCAACCGCGGCCCCCGTGGCCTCGCCGGTCCACACGGCGCCCGGGGTCCTCACGGCCCAGCCGGCCCCGCTGGTCCCAAGGGCGAGCGCGGGCCGGTCGGCAACCCTGGTCCGACCGGGCCGCCGGGGCCACCGGGGGCCTCCTTCGTCGATCCGGTCAACAACCCCGACGTGGCCGGCCCGGTCTGCTGCGTCTCGTGGGTTCGCGGCCCGGCTGAAGTCACCGAGCCCGCAGGGTCCCCTCCCAACTTCATCCCCACTCCCGAAGACGGTCGTTTCTGGCGGGAAATAACGCTTCAGCCCGGCTTCTACCTGCTGCAGAGCACGGCGGCGACGGTCGGTGGGGCCGGCACCCACACGGTGAGCCGCATCTTCGTCGGCGGTGTCCCCGTGACCGACAGCAACGGCTACACGTTCATCCCCAAATCGCCGGGGCTCCCCGAAGGGACGACCACTCAGACGGTGATCGAGGTGAGCGGCGGACCGCAGAAGATGGTCCAGCGCGTCGCCGCCATCGGTGGGCCAGTCGAATACGCGGACAACTTCACGATCTTGAAGCTCGGGAGCTGATCACTCGCGCACCCTGGCTAGTCGATGATCCGCCCACGCATGGAGGTATGACACGACATGAGTCTCACCGACAACGGCCCCCAACCCAACGCCTTTGACATCGAGTCCGAGGCCATCGGGAACGACAACTACCGGACCGTGGCCTGGACGGGAAAATATCTTCAGGTGACCCTGATGTCGATCCCGGTCGGTGAGTCGATCGGGCTCGAGGTGCACCCCAACACCGATCAGTTCCTCCGTTTGGACGCCGGACAAGGCAGGTGCGTCATGGGACCGGCCGAGGACCAGCTCGACTTCGCGCAGGACGTCGGCGACGGCTGGTCGATCCAGGTGCCGGCCGGTACTTGGCACGACGTCGTCAATGCCGGCGACCGCCCGCTGAAGCTCTACGCCATCTATGCGCCCGTCCACCACGCGACCGGCATCGTGCAGGCCACCGCCGCCGAGGCCCAGAGAGATGAGGAGTCCGGGCGCGACAAGCCACCGCCCTGGTCGATCCAGCCCGATCAGGACGCCCCCGACCGGCACGGCTGACGGGCGCCGCGGCCCCTGCCCGCTGAAGCGGCAGCCCAAGCCGATTCGCTTCAGCCACCGGCGAGGCTGAAGGGATTCGAACCCTCGACCTTCTGCATGGCAAGCCGGTTGGCGAGATGAGAGGCCGTGGCAGAAGCACTGGTTACCAGCGCTTTTGCGTTAACGGATCAGCGTGTGCCGAAAGCCGAATAGGAAGGGATATGCACCGATATGCGGCGTTTCGGGAACTTCTGGTCAGAAGTTCCCGAAACCCGTCAGGCGGGTTTCATTGGCCTTGAGCGATGCCCGACCGGATTGCATGCCCGACCCAGGGCGTTGACGCGGTGCACGAGGATCCGGCTGAGAACGCTGCAGGCATACGCCCTCGGCCTATTCCGTCGGTGCGCAGTGAGATAGCCCGATCTTCCTCGCTATCCGTTCGCGCTTTTCATAATTGGCTGCCGTTTCGGCCCTGGCCTTCTTGAAGTCCTTTCTTGCCTGTTTCAGACCTTCCGTGCCGCCCGTTGAGGTCTGCGACTCGATCGTCGCCGCCGCCGCTTGAGACTTGTCTTGTATGGCGATCTGCTCATCGAGTAGCGAGACGTACTCGTCGAACAGACTCGAAACTGAGGCGGGTGGTTCTAATGCTTCGTGTTCTTCGATACGGCGGACGTATCCAGGACGAGCTTCGGAGTCGCTCGCCGCCTCGTCGCCGTAGGTCTGATCGTCACCGAAGATCCGTTCCACTTCGTCATTGCCTTTACGGCAGATCGAATTCGCCCGTTTGATGAACTCTGCTTTCGTCAACGGGCTAGTGCCGTGAGGGGCGGCACTGCCTTCACCCGGCCCCCACCCGAGGGCTTCAACGACTGCTTTCAGGCAAGGGGCGTTAGGGGTTCCTTGGAAAGTGCCGACGGAGACTCCCACCTCACCGTTCGGTGACAGCAGGGTGTTCTTGTCTTCTTTGTAAAGGTCAAGTTCTTCGCCGAGATAAATTTCACCGATGTAGCACGAGTCGCCGCTCGGCGTGACAAAAGTGCCTTCAACGCCAGCGTCGTAGTAGGGCGCAAGCTTGTAGTCGAGTTCCTCCTTGATCGCGCTTTCGATTTGCGCGTCGCCTTCTGCTTCGCCGAGGATCGCCGCATTGTGTCGTTCAGCCGCGCTGGTGGTATCGGACGATTCAGCCGAGTCCGAGCCGCCTCCGCATCCACTGATCAGGGCCAGCGCCATCAGAATCGCCAAAACTAGAACGAGTCTCCCCGTCACGGGAGCGATCCTATGCGCATTTTCAGTCGGCCGCTGCAGGACTTCGTAGCAGCGCCGTGAACAGGGCCGAATCACGTCTGGGTCGCTCGCCAGACTCATTCTGTGGCCGGGGTCGATCCCAATCTCGCAGTCGGCATAACGGGGGCTGTAGGTGTTCTGTCGCCGTTGATCCTGAGCGGAGCTGCGTGGCGCAGACAGCAAGCAGAGCACCGGGAGGCGCGAGCCCGAGAAGAGCGCGAGCACCTTCGATCACTGCTCGAGGACGGTGCGCGAGCGCTCCGACGGGCGTACGGCGCGCTCAAGCCCACGACCCGGCACGTAGCGACGGTGGAGGAGGCGACGGAAGCCCTTCAGGCGCTTGGTGCTGTCAATGGTCGTCTGCCGCTCTACCTGCCACTTGAACATCCGGTCGCTGACGCATTCGATCACGCAACGGCAATGGTGTACGGCCTGAGTCAGCACGGCGGGGACCTGCATCCAGCTGGGGCGCCTACGGTTCAGCCCGAGCGCTTCGAGTCGACTGCTGAGACCGACCGGCTTGAGCAGCAGTTCGACACCTGGCTCAACCGTTACTACGCCGCTTGCCGGGAGCTGCTGGAAGCGCCGGGCGAGCAGTGAGATCATGCTGCGCCTCATTGAGAAGAAGGCCCGCACCGGATTCGGGGATCACGATCCCTCGCCCTCCTCGCTAAGCAGCGCCTCGACCGCACGGATCATCGTGCGCCGATGCGGGGCTTCCTCGAGCAGTGGGTCCGCGCCGCTGCGAATGACCGTCTGCTTGATCGCTCGGCGAAGGACCGCATCTGCGTGGCGCAGGTGGTGTTCGCCATCATCATCGAAGGTCCAGTCGTCGCCCTCAGTGCCCACGACGTCTCCGTGGGAGATGCGGTTTCGCAGCAGGCTAAAGCTCTGAAACCACCATTCGAGATCGGTGAGCTGGGTCTCTCGGCCCTTTCCGTTGTGCTCGGTCCAGCGTCTGAGCCGCTTTGGCGCCCCGGGATCGTCCAGCAACGTCGACAGCGCCTCCCGCTGCCTCTTCGTGCTGGCCTCGCCGCCGAGAAGCGCCTCAAAGGCCGAGCGGTAGGCCAGGGCGCGGGTTCGGGCGCTGACGTCGCTGTTGTTGCTCCAGACGATGTCCAGCCAATCGATCGCCAGGGCTAGGCGACGAGCCTCGTCGGTGTCCTCGGAGAGTGCATCGTGGAGAGCGCCGGCATATTCGGCGTCGAAGCTGAAGAACATCGGCTGCGGCAAATCGGTCGGCGGTTTGATCTTGGGTAGCGGGCGGCCGGGCTCAGAAGACCGCCACGACAAGACGGTGACCATCGCGCCGGTCTGAATTGCGTAGGAGTGCTCTCCCGTGAGCGGATGGCCGAACATCTTCGCGTTCTCGGCAGTGGCGGTGGCGTGCCCGGCATTCCCCGTGTCGTCAGCGCCGATCAGGATCGGATTCGCGTCGATCGTCGCGGCGAGAACCGCGCCGCGCAGGGCCGCGAACCGCTCTCGCGCAAGATCCTTGCCGCCGATTCGAGCGCCTCGGGGGACGACTAGGGCGCCGAACTGCTGGCCCATGTCGCCGACACGGTAGGCGGTGCGAAGACGCCGGACCTCGTTATAGACAGCCTGATTCGTCGCGTGCCGCCGACCGAACTCCCGAAACGGAACAAGAACGTAGGGGCCGACCTGGCTCTCACTGGCCAGCGGCAGATATGGCAGGAGCCAAACATTCGGCACGGCTTAAGTTCAAGCGAAGGCCCGGACGTTGTCACCTGCGAGACCTCACGCCCGCCTCCGCTGCGATTCCGCTATTCGGGTTTGGCGGGATAGGCGCGGCTATCCTCGATTTGTATGCGGGAAGAAACGAAAGACGGTCCTGCGGACTCTCCGGTGCCTGGAGGTAGTGCCGGCTCAGGCGCGAATTCGCGCGGGGGTCTCCGGTCTCGTTTCCAGCGTTGGGCGGCGGCCAACCCGGAGGCGATTGCGCGGTTGATGGTCTGGCTCCGTGACCAGAGGTCCCAGGAGTCGGACGAGCCAGGCCTGCTCGCTCTTGGCCGCTCATTTCTGCTCAACATCGCGCCACCGAATTGGCAATCTCTGCCGACTGGCGCACATGTTCAAGTCGATCGCTTGATCTGTGAGACGGGCCTTTGCCTAGTTTGGGTCCCAGACGCTGAGGTGATCGTGGGCCTAATTCGCGCCCCTGACAAAGAGTCGCGCGACGAGGTGCTTCTAACCAGCGCCGATCGAATTCTCGATTCGGTCCTTGCGAGGACGGACGAAGTCAACCACCCGGAACTCGCAGGATTGCGCGAACTCGCGGTTGAAGCCGTCGAGACTCATCGCAGTGGATTTTTCGCCGCCTCGCAGACGCTGGCTGCGGCGATCTTGACGGGGGTAATCGAAGATCACTATGGCTTCAGGTTCGTAGCGGCCCGCGAGGCCTTCGACGCGGAGCCACCTGCAAGGGCGGGATTGTGGTCGCATCGGCGGGCTCTAGTGCAGCGGGCAATTCAGATTGCGATCGTCCCATCGAAATTTCGGCGGGAGGAGAGCGGCTTCAATCGGCATCTCACCAGTCACGGCACGGACACCGCCCACTACGAGGAGGCCCGTGCAATCGAAGCGTTGATGTTGATGGCGGCGTCGCTGCGCGAGTTGAACGAGACCTACCGGGTTGCGGAGATGGGTTTCGGGGCTTCGCCGCGCCTCGAGAGATATGCGACGAAGCATTTGTCGCTGGTCGGCCGATAAGCGGCCATATCAGCTGCACCTCCGCGCTACGGTGCCGGAATGGCAGACAAGGCCAACCCCAAGGAAGTGGCAATGGGCGAGCGCGCTCTGATGAAACGCGCTGTCGCCTTGGCCCGAAAATGTGAGAGCGAGGACGGGAGGACCTCTCCGAAGGTGGGCGCGGTCGTTGCTCGCGACGGCCGTATCCTCGGAGAGGCCTTTCGGGGTGAGCTGGCCCCAGGAGAGCACGCTGAGTTCACGCTGTTGGAGGGAAAGCTGCGGGACGAACTTCTGGCCGGCGCCACGCTGTATACGACCTTGGAGCCGTGCACTACTCGCAACCCGCCGAAGCTTCCCTGTGCCGAGCGCATCATCGAGCGCCGCATCGGAAAAGTCGTGATTGGCGTCCTCGATCCCAACGACGCCATCCGAGGCAAGGGAGAGCTTCGTCTTCGCGAAGCTGGCATCGAAATCGATCGTTTCGACTCTGACTTGATGGCGCAGATCGAGGAGTTGAATCGAGACTTCTCAAGGCTGCATTTGGGCGGCGGCCGGACCCAGCGCAGTGATGCCCAGACCCATGATCCCGCCGATCCCGATGAGCTCGGCCCCAACGGCCACCGCATCGGCTACACCGATGCCGGTGACAAGGTCGAGTGGATACCTGACGAAGATGACCCAGGCAAGGAGTGGCCGCTTCTCCTGCGGAGAAACGACAAGCTCATCGTTGAGACCTATAACGAACTCTGGGAGAAGGTCTGGTGGAACCGGCACCAAGCTCTGCGTCGCCAAATGGATAACGGCGAGGGCTCGCTTGGGGCCGAGCGGCTGGCGATCTTTGAGGCGGCCGAGAAAGGTGCGCGAGAAATCGAGGAGAAGTACGGTCGCGAAAGCCTCGAGGTTGACGATTTCGAATTAGGCCTAATGAACGGGCGCATGTCGGCGCTCTCATGGGTTCCAGGGAGTGGCTGGGATGAGTCGCTAGACACTTGATCCTGGCGACGCCAGTTCCTCCGTCATGAGCGTTTCCTTTCGGTGCGGATATGGTGACGCCGTGGGGCGCCAAAAGCGCGATCCTACGAGGTGGCTCCAGTGGGTGAGCGAGTACTGTCAACGCAGTCTGGAGCCACGTTTTTTAAGCCCTCGCGCCCCGTCTTAGTCCGGCCAAGCTCAGTCAGCTCCCATGCACAGCCGCGGCCTCTGCCGGTTCGGAGGTATCCACGCCGGACGAGTTGTGCACGGACCTTGCCTACCCGTGGCTGCCAGCGAGGGGGGCCGCTCGGGAGGGGTTCGAGGTCGCGAGCACCGTGACGGTCAGCCATGGCTTCCCCAAGTGCCGCGATGATCTCGCTGCGGGTTGCCCGGCCGCCGCGCTCAGCCAGCGCTTCCAAGATCGGTAGCTCATAGGTCTCGAGGTCTAGAAGCGCCGGCTCGGGCGCCTCACGCGCGATTACCCGCTCGCCTCTCACCAGCGCCTTCAGCCGTGCTCGCTCGTTGGGGTCGCGGCTCATCAGGTGGGTGTAGACGCGAAGGGTGAAGGTGGGGTCGGTGTGGCCGATCTGGCGCATCAGGGAGATCGGGTCCTCGCCGCAGGCGATCAGGATTGAGGCGAAGGTGTGCCGCAGCTTGTGGGTGGTGAGGCCCTTCGGTAGAGGCACCAGGCCTCGGCTCACCAGCAGCTCGTCGGCGCGCTTGAAGGCGGGGGTGAGGATGCGGCTTCGCAGGTTCTCGGGATCGCGGCTGGCGCCGCTTTCGCTCGGGAATACGAGATCTTCGGGGCCGGCAGGGTGCACTGCTGCCTTGTGAGAGTCGAGGAGGTCGCGCAGGAGCGGCAGCATCTTGATCTCGCGCAGCCCCGCGTCGGTCTTCGAGCGGCCGATGAGGAGCCGCCCGCCGGCGAGGTCGACGTCACGCCAGCGCAGGCCGCAGAGCTCGTGCGCCCGCGGTCCGGCGAAGACGAGGGTCGCGACGATCGCCTCGCGCTCCCCGCAGCGCTGCCGCACATCCCGGTCGAGCCCCGCGGCAGCCTCGAGCAGCGCCTCGATCTGAGCGGCGGTGTCGAGGTGGACCGGCGCCGGTCGCCGCTCGCGCAGGCGCCGTCGCCTGCCGACCGCGGCGTTGTGGCTGACGTAGCCGTATTCGAGGGCGATCGAGAGCACCCACTGCAAAAAGCTGATCGTGCGGTTGATCGATCGCGGCGAGAGCGGGCGCAGGATCTGCCCTTGGAGGTTCCGCTTCGGGCGCCCGCGCTCGATCGCCGCGGCGCGGCTCTCGGCCTCGGTCACCTTGAACTGGCGGTACTCGTCGACCGCCTCGATGTCGATCTCCGGCAGCGCCCACTCGCCGAAGAAGGGCATGAGATGAGAGAGCGTCCATTCCTCGTGCTGCGTCGTTCCCTTCGCGACCTGCCCGCGGCGCGAGTCGACGAGATCGCGGGCGAAGGGGCCGAACCGCGGCACCGCTCCCGCATTGCGTTCGTCGCGGCGCCCCTTCTTCTTCCGGGTCGGCGGCACCCAGACACCGCGCCGCACGTCGACCAGGATGTTCTCCAGCTCTTCTTCGGCCGAGCGCTGATCCCAACCGTCGCGCTCGGAGCCGAGAGTCACGTAGCGGCGCTCGCCGTAGGCCCAGAAGCGCAGCGCGAAGCTGCGCCCGCTCTTCCACTCGCGCACCTTGACTTCGCCTTTGGCCCTACCGGCCATCGCCTGCCTCCTGGCCCTCCGGCGACCGGGCGGCAGGGGCAACGAGAGGTCCCCGCGGGGTTAGCCTCTCGGTTGCGCCGCCTACGTCGGCGCCGGGTCGGGGGGCGTTCCAGCGCCGCCCCGGCCGATTTCTTGCTTGCCCGACGACGATAGCTCTGCTCCGCGCCAGAAGCGAGTCGGTTCGGCAATCGCCGCGCATCGGCGACAATCGCCTCACATCGTGCGTGGCGACCGGCCTTCGCTTCACCGCTTTCCCGTCTGCCCGCCAACAGCGCTCCCGAGCCAATCGACTGACCGCTCGGGCTCGCGAACCTCGCGGAAGATCGGTGCGAACGGTCCCTCGCTCCGTAGCTCATCGAGCAGGCAGATCGAGATCCTGGGACCGCGGGCGCCGGCAAGCTGGGGGTGGGAGTGCAGTAGGGCGAGGACGCTTTTGCGACGGCGCTCCAGCGTAGGCCGCTGGGCTTCGGCGAGGACGCAATGGACCTTCGGGAAGCGCGGGTAGCGCTCTTTCCACATCGCCTCGCCGCCCGGCCCTTTCGCACGATGAAGCTCTGCATAGCGGGCGAGCTCGGCGACCAGGCGGTCGACGGTGAGCGTCGCGCGGTCGAGCTCGAGGAAGCGCTGCTCGAGGGCAAGGCGCCCGTCCTCTTCGCGCAGGTAGGTCAGGACCGCATCGGCGAAGAGGGTGCGGCGTCGCCGCCCGCGGCCGCGGCAGAGCGGATGGGCGACCTCATGTCGCCAGGAGAGAGGACCACACTCGTCGCCGCGCTTGCGAGCTGCCCGTAGGAAGGCGATGCCGACCTCGTTGACGGCGAGGGTGTGCGCTCGCAGCTGGCCGGCGACCTCGGCTGCCTGAAGCGGCCTCAGGTTCCCCTCGAGCGCGTGCGCCTCCCGCGCCAAACGCACTCCCCGCTCGGTCGCAAACCAGAGCCGCTGGCCCGAGTTGGGCGGTCGGGTGAAGGCGACGAGCTCGGCGCCGCGCAGCCGGCCCAGAACCTGCTGGGCCCAGCGGGAGTGGTTGTCGGGCAGGTGGATCTTGCGGACCTGCTCGGTAGTCAGCACGCGGTGCTGGGCGAGAGAGGCAACGATCTCGGTGGTCGCTTCCGGTAGGCCGCTGGCGGGTGGGGCGCTCGCCTCAGTTCCCATCGCTTCCACCTCCCAGCCAGTAGGTGTCGTCTTCCTCGGGCTCGTCGGCATGGGCCGGCGGCGCGAGACCTTTCAGGTGGTCGAGGATGCGATCGTCGAGCGTCTCCAGGTGCTCTGCCACCACCGCGGGCTCGGCGCGCGCTACAGCCCCGGCCGAGGGGCGATAGCCGTTGCCCTCAGGCTTCTCGTGAACGTCCTCGACCTGTATGCCGCGCAGGGCGAACGGGCGGCTGAGCTCGCCTTCGTGGGTGACCTGAGTGACGAAGTGAAAGCGGGGTAGCCCGACCATCACCGCCGGGCTCGGCTGCCCGCCCCACTCTTTGGTCAGCAGCGCCGCCGCGTGGGAGTTGAGCGCGGTGGCCAGGACGTGGGAGCGGTTGGTGGTGAGCGCGTTCAGGGTCTGGGCGGAGAGCCGCTCGGGGTTCTGGTTCAGGAGCACCGCCCGCAGGCCAAACTTGGCGCTCTGCTCGAGCAGGGCGGCGAGGCTGCCCGAGCCGCCGCCGTCATAGCTCTGCACCTCGTCGAGGAAGACCCAGAAGGGCTTGCGCCTGCCCGCCGCGACCTCGCCGCGGCGCCGGGCGGCGTGGAGGAGGTCGAAGACCATCAGGTTCGCCACCAGCCGCTCCTGGATATGGCTGGCGCCGGGACAGGCGAGGACGATCAGCCCCTTGTCCATCGCCTCGCGGATGCGGAAGCTCCCCTGGCTCTGGCCGAGCAGCGTGCTCATCGCGCTGGAGAGCCGCAGGCGGTCGACGAGGTTGGTGACCGGCGTGATCGCCTCCGGGCTCAGCAGCGGGAAGCGGTCGCGCCAGAAGCGCTGCGAGGCCCGCGGCAGGAACGGCACGCAGGCCTCCCGCCAGTCCTCGTCGGAGAGCAACGTCGGCAGCTGAAAGATCGTCGGTGCCAGCTCGGGCGGCAGCACCTTCGCGACCGAGACCAGCGCCGCGGCGGCGTGGCTCGTCAGGTTGATCGCCCGCGTCGAGCGCTCTCCCCATTCGAGCACCGAGGAGAAGGCGTCGACCATCGCCGCGACCCGCTCCTCGCCGCCATCGTCTCCGCCGAGCTGGAAGAGGTTCCATCCCGGCTGCGCGGAGCGCCGGTCGGGGCCGAGGTCGATCTCGACGACCCGCCGCTGCAGTTCCGGCTCACTCAGGTAGGGCCGGATCCGCTCCAGCGCATCGCCGTGGGGGTCGAGGAAGAAGCCGCCGTGGCCCGAGCGCACGAGGTGGACGAACTGCGCGATCGCCAGCTCGGTCTTCCCGTAGCGCGAGCGGCCGGCGATGTAGGAGAAGAAGGTGTCCTCGGCCCGCACCCCGAGCACGCGCTCGGAGCCGTTGGCGCCGACCTTGCCGAGCGGGATCACGTCGGCATTGCCGGGCTCGAAGGTGGGCAGCTTCGGCGCCGCCGCCAGCAGCGCCCCCGCCCGCGCGACGTTGTCACCGATGCAGTGGACGGTCGGCGGCTTCAGGAAGCCCGCCATCTCCCCGGCGGTGAGGATCGCCCGCCGCGGCGGGCGGAAGAGGCCGGTGTTCATGCGCCGGTCGAACTGGCGGCGGCGCAGCGGCATGTCGGAGCCGAGGAAGGAGAGTCCGCCGATCGCAAGGCCGCGGGCGCGCAGCCAGTTCTGGGCGGCGAAGGGCCTGAAGCCGGCGAGGAGGAGGTTCATCGCCGACTTGGCGCGTGCGGGGTCGGCCGTCCGGCAGCGCAGCAGGATCTGCGCCTCGAACAGCGTGCCGGCGTCGCGCAGTTTCTCCTCCAGCGCTTCGTTCACCATCCGCCGCTCGAGCAGCCGGTCGGGGTCGGGCCGGCCCTTGCTGCGCTCGTTGCCTTCCAGGCGCTCCAGCAGGCTCGGCCGCTCCCCGTACTTGCGCCGCGCCCGCCGCCGCAGCGAACGGCGCAGGCGCTCGCGGCGGCGGCCGGAGGCGGGGAGGAGGTCGACGCAGATGCTGATCCGCTCGCCCTTCTTCGGGTCCAGGACCGAGAGGGCGGAGGCGAAGGGCTGCAGCGGGTCGGGGTCGAGAGAGAGCCGCGCCAGCGGCTCCAGGCTCGAGCGAGCCAGCACGAGCTCGGTGCGGATGGAGGCGAGCTCCTCGCCCGCGCGCTGCTCACT
>DASZTU010000095.1:0-8977 GCA_035547975.1 Devosiaceae bacterium
CGGCCCTTGGGCTTGGCATAGACGGTCGCAAAATGCGCTCCCGGCAGCATTTCGCGCACCACGCGCGCCGTCGAGCCGGTGTCGACGAGATCGTCGACGATCAGCACCTTCTTGCCCGCCTGGTGCATGCCCAGAATTTCCGGCGTGATGGGCTTGAGGACGCGGATGTCGCCCTTCGACTGGTGATCGTAGGATTTGACCGCGACGGTCTCGACCGTCCGGATGTTGAGCTCGCGCGCGACGATCGCCGCCGGCACGAGGCCGCCCCGCGTGATCGCGACCAGGGCGTCGAACGGGGCGAGCCCGGTGAGCCGCCAGGCGAGCGCCCGGCTGTCGCGGTGGAACTGGTCCCAGGTGACCGGGAAGGATTTTTGGGCGGAAGGCGTGCTCATCGGCGGCTCTCGGCGAAAGGGATGGGGATCAATAGGGCTCGATGGTTTCGGGCAGCCCGGCGGCGCGATGCGCCTCGGCCACGATGCGGCGGAGCCTCGCGGTCGCCTCTTCCAGGCGGTCGAGGTCCGTCGAGCGGAGGACGAGCTCGGTGCGCACCGCCCCGTCGCCCATGCGCGGATAGCTCCCCATCTTGACGTCGGGATACTCGGCCTGGAGGTCCGCGAGCGGCTTCGCGACGATTCCTTCGCCCACCGCGGCCGGCACCGTCCGGCTCAACACTTTGCGGCCGTGCTGGAGTTTCGGCACGAGCGCCTCGAGCATGGCCTTCATGATGATCGGCACCCCGGCCATCACGTGCACGTTGCCGATCCGGAACCCCGGCGCCGCGCTCACCGAATTGACGATCAGCTCTCCACCCTCGGGAATGCGCGCCATCCTGAGGCGCGCCTCGTTGACCTCGGTGCCGGTCTGCCGCCAGCGCTCCTCGAGCATTCGGCGCGCCTCGGGATGGATCGGCAGGGCGACGCCAAAAGCCTTGGCGATGGCATCCGCCGTGATGTCGTCATGCGTCGGGCCGATGCCGCCGGTGGTGAAGACATAGGTGTAGCGGTGTCGCAGCGCGTTCACCGCCTCGATGATGTCCTCCTCGACGTCCGGCACGACCCTGACCTCGCGCAGGTCGATGCCGAGGTCGGTGCAGAAATCGGCCGTCGTGCCGATGTTGACGTCCTTGGTGCGGCCGGAAAGGATTTCGTCGCCGATGACCAGAAGGGCGGCGGTCACGGGCTCGGCGGATGCGGACATGTGAGGCGGGTCCTCGTGTGAAGGCTCAGGAGGAATGACGGGCCCCGCCCCGCTCGTCAAGCTGGCCACTGCCTCACCCGACCAACAGCCCGAACAGGAAGTCGGCGCCGATGAGGGCGGTCCAGCCGAAGCCGAAGCGGACTTTCGAGATCCGGGCGATCGAGGCGCTTTCATCGGCCCGCTGCGCCGCCTCCCAGCCGAGGCTCGGCTCGGCCACCTTGGCCTCGAGCCGGCGCAGGTAGCGCGCGACGTTCAGGATCACCGAATGGAAGTGATAGAACCCGCCGCAGGCCAGGATCGACACACAGAACGGAATGAAGAAGGCGACCCGCGCCGCGTAGGAGGGGAGCTGCCCCGTCCGTTCGGAATTGGTCAGCAGCCAGGCCGCGATCAGGCCGCTCGCCAGCGTAGCCCAGAAGAACGTGTCGTAGAGCAGCTTGGTGGTGAAGGCGATTTCGCCTCGCAGCAGCTTGTATTCCTCGAGGTGGAACTTCAACTCGTTTTCCGTCATCGGCGTCTCCCTGATCCCCTGATGCACCCTTCCCATTGCCGCCCTTAGTCATTACTTTCAGCCTTTAACCAAGGCCGCTCCATGATCACCTACGTAGATGCCGAAACCAAGTCTCGCCGTACGGCCGGCGTTATCCCCCTTCATGGCGAGGCCGGCTTCGCCGGCATGCGCAAGGCCGGCCGGCTGACCGCCGAGGCGCTCGACATCCTGGTCGATCTCGTGAAGCCCGGCGTCACGACCCTCGAGCTCGACCGCGTCGCCTATGAATTCGCACGCGACAACAATGCGATACCGGCAACGCTCTTCTACAAGGGCTACCGCCACTCGATCTGCACGTCGATCAATCACGTCGTCTGCCACGGCATCCCCGACGAGCGGCCGCTGCGCGAGGGCGACATCGTCAACATCGACCTGACCTTGATCGTCGACGGCTGGTATGGCGACTCGTCGCGGATGTACCCGGTCGGGGAAATCTCCCGCAAGGCCGAGCGGCTGATCGAGGTGACCTATGCCGCGTTCGATGCGGGCCTCGCGGCCGCCCGGCCCGGCAACACCACGGGCGATATCGGCGCGGCGATCCAGCGCGTGGCCGAGGGCGAGCGCACCAGCGTCGTGCGCGACTTCGTCGGCCACGGCGTCGGCATGCTGTTCCACGACGAGCCCAACATCATGCATTTCGGCGTGCCCGGCACCGGCGTCGAGCTCAAGCCCGGCATGATCTTCACCATCGAGCCGATGATCAATCTCGGCCGGCCGCACGTCAAAATCCTCTCGGACGGGTGGACCGCGGTGACCCGCGACCGGACGCTTTCGGCCCAGTGCGAGCACTCCATCGGCATCACCGAGACCGGGCACGAGGTGTTCACCCTGTCGCCCCGCGGGCTCTTCAACCCCCTCGCCGCACGCCGGTAAGCGCTATGGCGGGGGGCTCCGGACCGTCAGGGAACGGCTTGGAGGATGCCGCGGCGCCTCACTATGTCGGGCACCGCAGCCGGCTGCGTGAACGCTATCTGCGCGACGGCGCCGAAAGCTTTTCGGACGCCGAACTGCTTGAAATACTGCTCCATATCGTCATCCCCCAGAGGGACACCAAGGAGCTCGCCAAGGCCCTGCTCGCCCGCTTCGGCAGCTTTTCGGGCGTGCTCGCCGCCCCTTACGATCAGCTTCGCCACTTCAAGGGGCTCGGCGACATCACGGCGAGCCACCTCAAGGTCGTGCAGGGAGCGGCGCAGCGCTTCGCCAAGGACCGGATCGATCGCGAACAGCCCATCCTCGGCTCGTGGTCGGCCCTGATCGACTATTGCCGCGCCGCGATGGCCTACGAAAATGTCGAGCAGTTCCGCATCCTGTTCCTCGACAAGAAGAACCGCCTGATCGCCGACGAAGTGCAGCAGACCGGCACGGTCGACCACACCCCGGTCTATCCGCGCGAAGTGATCAAGCGCTCGCTCGAGCTTTCCGCGACGGCGCTGATTCTCGTCCACAACCACCCCTCGGGCGACCCCAGCCCTTCCGCCGCCGATGTGCAGATGACGCGCGCCATCTGCGACGTGGCGCAGCCGCTCGGCATAACCGTGCACGACCACATCATCATCGGCCGGGCGGGCCACGCTTCGCTCAGGGGGTTGAAGCTGATCTGAGCCGACGGGCGTGGGAAGAAAGGCGCGGGGCGCCTATTCCTGCTCGTCCGTCGCTGCCGCCGTTTCGGCGGCCGGCCGTCCGCCGCGCAAGCGCGAGCGGGCCGCCTTGGCAAAGGCGAGGAGCCTGGGGTTCGACTTGACCCGGGCCTTGAGCGCCCGCCACTGCGCGTCCATTTCGATGAGGAGCCGGCCCTTGAAGGTCAGCGGCACATAGTGGCTCGCGACGGGGATGCGCTCGTTGCACCAGTGCCGCTTCTCGTCGGTGAACCCGTTGCCCATGTCGAAGACGCGAAAACCCGCGTCGAACACGGTCTGCATCACCCGGAGCAGGCACTGCTTGCCCGGCGAGCCGCCCTGGATGCGCGGCTCGTCGCTCATCGAGGAAATGAGGCAGAAGAGCCGGTCGCCGAAGACGATGTTGTAGCGCACCGCGACGATCGCCCCATCCAGCCGGAGCACGTGCAGCATCACCTTCACGCCGGAGTCGGCGGCAACGGTTTCGCGATAGAACCGCGCGATATCGGCCGGGGCGAAGGGATCGGCGATCCCCATGGCCTCGAACCGCCGGGTCCGCTGCCGGAACATCTCTTCGAGCACCGGCAGCGCGTCCGGCCCGTTGCCGATCGCCTCGAACTCGACCTTGCCGAGCGCTTCGAGGCGCTCGCCCTGCTGGCGATCGTGCTTGCGGCGCGATTTGGAGCGCTGCGTGGTGTTGGCTTCGTCCCAGCTGGAAAACGCGGCGCGATAGAGCGTTTCGGTCGGCAGGGCGCGACCGAGCCCGGAAAAGAGCCCTTCGGCACCGCCGGCGCGCTCGGGCACCGCTTCGAGATGGATCAGGTCCGCGCCCTTGAGCCCGCCGAGCGCCTGCCGCCAGAAGGCGGCCCGCTGCGCCGGCGTCAGCGCCGAAAGGCGCGCGGCATCGACGAGCGGCGCCCCGCACCCCACATGCGCGCCGGGAAACCAGCCATAGACGCGCACGCCGGCGCGGCGCTGCCGCCAGAGCGGCAGCAGAGCGACCGGCTGGCCGGCGAGGCTGACGGTTGCAAAGAGCTGTTCGGCCGCCGGAATTTGCCGTGCCGCGATCCATTGCCGGACAAAGTCGAAGCTCTGGCCGGGCGACTCGATCCCGCTGGCTTCAAGCCGACGCCAGACCGCCTCAGCCTCCTCGATCCGCGACGTCGTGCTCACGGAAATCGCGAGTCCCGTTCCGCGTACCGCCGCATCCACGGGCAAATCCGCTGCGACGGCGCGCGCGAGCGGCGCCTCCAGAGTCGCGCTCTCGACCATCCTCGACCTCGGCCTCAAAATACCACGCCAACATGCCGCCGTGGCGTGAACGACCGGTTGAGAATGCCGAAAAGCGGCCGCCGATGGGCGGCCTATCTGAATCCAGGGTTAAGGCGGCAAATTTAACCGATTTGCGCCAGTACCGGAAAAGTCTCGAGAAACCAGTAGCTCAGCCGGCCGAAATTGCCGGTGAGGAAGAGCACGCCGGTCACGATCAGCAGCACCCCGACGATCTTCTCGACCGTCCCGAGGCTGCGCTTGAAGCGCGAGAAGAAGCTGAGGAAAGGCCCGATCGCAATGCCGGCGAGGAGGAACGGCACGCCGAGCCCCAGCGAATAGACGGCGAGGAGCCCCGCCCCCTGGAGCGCCGAGTCCTGGTTGGCGGCAACGCTCAGGATCGCGGCGAGGATCGGGCCGATGCAGGGTGTCCAGCCGATGGCGAAGGCGAGGCCGAGCAGAAACCCGCCGACCGGCCCGGTCGCGACGCTGGGGCCACTGTGGCGCACCTCACGGTCGAGCAGCGCGATGCGGAAGAGCCCGAGGAAATGCACCCCCATCGCGATGATGAGGACGCCGGCGACCGGTGTCAAAATCGGCAGGGCCTGCCGGAACGCCTGGCCGAAGGCGGTCGCCGTCGCGCCGAGCGTGACGAAGACCAGCGAGAAGCCGAGGATGAAGAAGACCGAGGTGAGGACGACGCGGGCCTGCAGCGCCCGGTCGCTGCCCTGCAGCTGCTCGAATGTCGCCCCGCCCATATAGGTGAGGTAGGGCGGCACGAGCGGCAGCACGCAGGGGCTGAGGAAGCTCAGCACCCCGGCGCCGAACACCAGCGGCAGCGAAAATCCCAACATGATGTCTCCGTCCTCGGCTGCGTTTTAGCCCGTCGGGTGCCGGGCGCAAGCTCATGACGCGCCGCTGGCGGGAATGTGACCTCTTGTCCCCGCGCAGGCCGCGGGCAATGCCTCCTTCCCTGCCCTTGCACCCTGGCGCCCGGAGGGGTAAGCAATGCCGCTAAGTCACCGCTGACTTAGCGCTCGAAGCGCAGCAAGAGGCGTTCGTGACGAAACCCATCCGCATCGCTCCGTCCATCCTCTCCGCCGATTTTTCACGGCTGGGCGAGGAAATCCGCGCCATCGACGAAGGTGGCGCCGACTACATCCACGTCGACGTGATGGATGGCCATTTCGTGCCCAACATCACGATTGGACCGCTGATCGTTTCCGCCATCCGGCCGCTGACGAAAAAGACGATCGACGTGCACCTGATGATCGCCCCGGCCGATCCCTACCTCGAGGCGTTCGCCGAAGCGGGAGCCGATTCCATCACCGTGCACGCCGAGGCGGGTCCGCACCTTCATCGCTCGTTGCAGGCCGTCCGCGCGACCGGCAAGCGCGCCGGCGTTGCGATCAATCCGGCGACGCCGGTTTCGGCCATCCGCCACGTCATCGACATTGTCGACCTCGTCCTCGTGATGTCGGTCAACCCGGGCTTTGGCGGGCAGGCTTTCATCCCGGACGCCCTGCGCAAGCTTGCCGAAGCGCGCGACCTCATCGGCGGGCGCGACATCGATCTCGAGGTGGATGGGGGTGTCGGGACCGAGAATGCCCACGCCCTCGCGGTCGCGGGTGCCGACCTTTTCGTCGCCGGAACGTCGATCTTCCACGGCAACGATCCCAAAACCTATGGCGGCCGCATCAAGGCGCTGCGCGACGCCGCGATGAGTATGACGGCATGATCCCACGCTATTCCCGGCCGGAAATGGTGGCCATCTGGTCGCCCGAAACCCGTTTCCGCATCTGGTTCGAAATCGAGGCGCACGCCACGGCCGCGCTGGCCGAAATCGGTGTCGTGCCAAAGGAGGCGGCGCGCACGATCTGGGAAAAAGGCAGCGCCGCGGCCTTCGATGTCGCCCGCATCGAGGAGATCGAAGCGACGACCCGGCACGACGTGATCGCCTTCTTGACCCACCTCGCCGAGATCGTCGGCCCGGACGCGCGCTTCGTGCACCAGGGCATGACTTCGTCCGACGTGCTGGATACCTGCCTCTCGGTGCAGCTCAAACGCGCATCGGACATCCTCATCGCCGATGTCGACGCGCTGCTCGCAGCTCTCGAGCGGCGCGCCCGCGAGCACAAATACACCATCACCATCGGCCGCTCGCACGGCATCCACGCCGAGCCCACGACCTTTGGCATCAAGCTGGCGGAAGCCTATGCCGAGTTCGCCCGCGCCCGTGCCCGGCTGGTTGCGGCGCAGAAGGAGATCTCGGTCGCGGCGATTTCGGGAGCCGTCGGCACCTTCGCCAACATCGATCCGCGGGTCGAAACCTATGTCGCCGAAAAGCTCGCCCTTGCGGTCGAGCCGATCTCGACCCAGGTGATCCCGCGCGACCGTCACGCCATGTTTTTCGCGACCCTCGGCGTCGTTGCCTCCTCGATCGAGCGGCTCGCGACCGAAATCCGGCACCTGCAGCGCACCGAGGTGCTGGAGGCGGAAGAGTATTTTTCGCCCGGCCAGAAGGGCTCATCGGCGATGCCCCACAAGCGCAACCCGGTGCTCAGCGAAAACCTCACCGGCCTCGCCCGCCTCGTTCGCGGCATGGTGACGCCCGCGCTGGAGGACGTGGCGCTCTGGCACGAGCGCGACATCTCCCACTCCTCGGTGGAGCGGATGATCGGACCGGACGCCACGGTGACGCTGGATTTCGCCCTCGCCCGCCTCACCGGGCTCATCGAGAGGCTCGTGGTCTACCCGGAGAACATGCGCCGCAATCTCGACCTGCTCGGCGGCCTCCACAACTCGCAGCGCGTGCTGCTCGCCCTGACGCAGGCCGGGATGAGCCGCGAGGACGCCTACGCCGCCGTCCAGCGCAATGCGATGAAGGTCTGGGAGATGCGCGGCGACCGCACCGGCGCCTTCGCGCGGCTGCTCAAGGACGACCCCGAGATCGCCGCGCGCCTCTCGCCGGACGAGATCGACGCCATGTTCGACGACTTCTACCACCTCAAGCACGTCGATTCGCTTTTCGAGCGGGTGTTCGGCCCCGAGGCCTAGCGCCGGGCGATCTGCCGGGCCGGCGAGCACAAAAAGGCCGAGCGTCCACTGGTCGAAATTGGTGCTGCGCGTACCGCAAGGCTCGCGCGCATCTCCCCCGTTGTGTGCAATCCCCCGAACGGATACGTGGGCGGCATGAGAATAGCAGACGCCGATATCCTCATTGTCCCCGGTCTCGGCAATTCGGGGCCCGGCCACTGGCAGCGGCGCTGGGGGGCGCGTTTCCGCACGGCGCAGTTCGTGGAGCAGGAGGAGTGGGACCGCCCCGAGCTCGGCCCCTGGCTCTACGCCATCGAACGCGACATCATGCTGGCGACCCGCCCCGTCGTCCTCATCGCCCACTCGCTCGCCGTCTCCGCGGTGGCCCACGTGGCGCGCCGCCTCGTCGACACCAAGGTGCGTGGCGCCTTCCTGGTCTCCGCCCCCGACCTCGAGCTCAACCCCAACGTGCCGGTCGAAGCGCGCCCGTTCCGCAACGTCCCGCGCGATCCCCTGCCCTTTCCCTCGATGCTGATCGCCTCGACCACCGATCCCTTCTGCTCGGTCGAGCGGGCGGCGGAGTTCGCCTCCTGCTGGGGCTCGGATTTTCACCTCGCGGGCGATGCCGGCCACATCAACGTCGCCTCCGGCCACGGTCCCTGGCCGGAAGGGCTGATGATGTTCACGCGCTTGATGCAGCGCCTCAGGGCGTAACTTGAAGAACTGACGAAAGGGTTTGCGAATGGCAGAGGCGAATTGGGTGGCCGATCCCCTGGTCTGGGGGCACGGCCGGAGGATTTTCGAGGTCTTCCTCGAGCCCACCTGCCCCTATTCGGCACGCACCTTCGGCAAGCTCGACCAGCTGCTGACCGAAGCCGGCGAGGATCGCATCACGCTGAAAATCCGCCTCCACTCACAGCCCTGGCACCTCTTCTCGGGCGTCGTGGTGCGCTGCGTGCTCGCGGCGTCGACCCTGCCGGCCGGCAAGGCGGCGGCAAAAACCGTGCTCGCCGCCGTCTTCGCCCATCGCGAAGAATTCGAGTTCGAGCACCACGCGACCGGTCCCAACCGCGACGCGACGCCCAACGACATCATCCGCCGCATCGAGGGGTATAGCGGGCTCGAGCTGATGGAAGCGTTCGACATCCCTGATCTCGACAAGGCCACGAGGCGCGAGACGCGCTATGCGCGCCAGAACGGCATCCACGTCTCGCCGAGCTTCATGATCGACGGCATCGTCCAGCCGGATATGAGCAGCAGCGATTCCGTGGCCGACTGGCTCGAGCGGCTCGTCTAGCGTCCCGGCACC
>DASZTU010000096.1:0-23991 GCA_035547975.1 Devosiaceae bacterium
CTGCCGCACCTGGGCCGGCAGGTTCTTGATGTGGAGAAGGGCGGACACCAGCTGGTCGGTGCTTTCCTCGTCAAGTGGCCGCAGCACGATCTCGGTGTAGCGGTGCGGGAAATCCACCTCCGCCCGCTGCTTGATCTTCCATGAGGGCGCCTGCCGGTCGGGCCGGAACGCGCATACGAGCAACAAGGGCACTTCCTCGACCAGCGAGACGAGGTAGAGCAGCAGGTCGACGGAAGCCGGGTCGGCCCAGTGGAGGTCCTCGGCCACCATCACCGTTGGTCGGACACAGGTCGCGCGGAAGGCGGCGCGCATCTTTTCGTAGATGTCCTGCCGGATGACTTCCGCCGGAAATTCCCGGGCCGCGTCGTGCAATTGCCTCGCGGCGATCATTCGCTCGAAGGCGATGCTGCACAGCGCAAAGGCATCTTCATCCTCGACGCCGTGACTGCGGACCGACTGGGTGACCTTCTGGTGAATGACCTCCTTGGGATCGTCGAGCTCGATCCCCATGAAGCGGCGGGCGAAGTTCTGAAAGAGGCCAAAGGGCCGCGTCGCGTCGTAAGGAACGCCGGTCAGCTCGTACCAGTGGGCGCGATCGGGATCGATCGCCTTCCAGGACTCGGCGATTTCGGCGACGAGCCGGCTCTTGCCCAGCCCCGCCTCGCCGATAAGGCAGACGATCTGCCCCTGGCCTTCCCGAAGGCGCATCAGCACCTCGTCCAGCTGGCCGATTTCATGATCGCGCCCGACGAGCGGGGCGCTCGCGCCGTCAACGCCCCGGATGCGGCTCGGCGTCGCCTTTTCGCCGATCACCCGGTAGGCCGGAACTGGCTTGCTCTTGCCCTTGACCTCGATCTCGCCGAGCGGCTCGACATCGAAGAGCGGCGCGACGAGGCGGTAGGTGTCGCCGGAAATCCGGATGGTGCCGGGGGCGGCGCTCTGCTCCATGCGGGCGGCGACGTTCACGGCGTCGCCAAGCGCCGTGTGCTCCATGGCGTGCGGCAGGCCGATATCGGCCACCACCACCGGCCCGGTGTTGATGCCGATCCTCACATCGAGGTCGAGCCCGGAACTGCGGCGGACTTCCTCGCGGTAGCGCTGCATGCCCTCGAGCATGTCGAGCGCCGCGAGCACGGCGCGCTGCGGGTCGTCCTCGTGGGCGACCGGCGCTCCAAAGAAGGCCAGCACGGCGTCGCCCAGCATCCGGGCCACGGTGCCTTCGTAGCGCAGGATCGGCGCGTTGAGGTGATTGAAGGCCCCGTGGACAATTTCCGTCCACTCTTCCGGGTCGAGCTGCTCGGCGAGGCCGGTCGAATTGACCATGTCGCAAAAGAGCGCGGTCACCACACGCCGCTCACCCCGTACCCCACCGTTTGGCGTGGGACGCAAGGGGATCGATGGTGCCGAACTCTCTTCGCTCATGCCGTTGTTCTAACACATATCCCGGGCGGGTCGCCCTCCGATCGACGGGAAGCCCTACACACGGCCGTGATCGCGCCCGAGCGCTGGCAACTCAGCTGGTGAGGAGGCAGCCGGGGCGCCTTCCGGGCGTCCCAGACTAGACTCGCCCAAGGCAGAGGCTCGCGTTTACGCCGCCGAAGCCGAAGGCGTTGACGATGGCGTAGGCCACTTCCTTCGCCTTCGACCGCTTGGCGACCAGATCGAAAACCGCCGCGCTCTCGTCCGGATTGTCGAGATTGAGGGTCGGCGGCAGGATGCCAGTGCGCAGCGCCATGATGGTGTAGATCGCGGCGATGCCCCCGGCAGCCCCCAGGAGGTGCCCCGTCGCGGACTTGGTCGCCGAGATGGCGAGATCCTTGCCCCGATTGGCGAAGACCTGGCCGATGGCGGCGATCTCGGCGGCATCGCCGACCGGCGTCGAGGTCGAGTGGGCGTTGAGGTAACCCACATCGGCGGGCGAAATGCCGGCGCTGCGGAGCGCCAGGCGCATGGCGCGCTGTGCCCCCTCCCCGTCTGGCGGCGAGGCGGTGAGATGGTAGGCGTCCGCCGAGGTGCCGTAGCCGGCGAGCCGGGCCAGCGGCTCGGCGCCGCGGGCGAGCGCATGGCTCAGTCGCTCGATCACGAGGATTGCCGCGCCCTCCGCCAGGACGAAGCCGTCGCGGTCGCGGTCGAAGGGGCGCGAGCCCTCGCTCGGGCGGTCGTTGAAGCCGGTCGAGAGGGCGCGCGCGGCGCCGAACCCGCCGATCGTCACCGGGTCGATCGAGCCTTCCGCGCCGCCCACGACCGCGACCTCGGCCTCGCCGGAGCGAATCAGGCGGGCGCCGTCGCCGATGGCCTGCGCCGCCGCCGCGCAGGCGGTCACGGGCGTGCCGAGCGGCCCCCGGAAGCCATGGCGGATCGAGATCCAGCCGGCCGCCAAATTGGCGAGGAAGCTCGGCACGACGAAGGGCGAAAGCCGTCGCGGGCCGCGTTCCTTGAGCGTGATGGCGGCGTCGGTCATGTTGGGGAAGCCCCCCACCCCCGTCGCGATGATGGTCGCCGTCGCTTCGCGCTCGGCATCCGTTTGTGGCTTCCAGCCCGACTGCTCGACGGCTTCCTGTGCCGCGCCGAGCCCGTACTGGATGAAGACATCCATCTTCTTGATGTCCTTGGGGTCGACGAAATCGAGCGGATCGAAGCCGTGCGGGTCCTCGGCCTTGGCGGGGACGAGCCCGGCGATCTGGCAGGAGAGCTGCGAGACATCGAACCGATCGTTGAAGCGGATGCCGCTCCGGGCGGCGATCAGCCGCTCCCAGTTCGTCGCCACGCCCACCCCGAGGGGCGTCACGGCGCCCATTCCCGTGATGACGATCGGATCGGATTCAGCCATTGCGGGCCTCCCTCGGCTTCCCTTGAGAAATCATACCCGGCTCAGTCGCTTCAGAGCGCGCAGTGTGGTCGAGAAATCGCTCTCCGAAAAGAGCGCACGCATTTCCGATTGCGCCCTGACCCATACGGGAACCAGTTGCTCAAACATTGCTTCACCAGCAGGGGTGAGCGTGCAGAGCCGGCCATTGCCATGCGCCGCCGGCCGCGACTGGATCAGGCCCATCTCCTCGAGCCGGTCGAGGCTGCGGGTGAGGCTGGTGCGGTCGAGGCCGTTCTCGGCCGCAAGCTCGGTGACGTTGCGTCCCTCGGGGCCGGCACGCCGCAGGCCGCCGAGAAGCTGAAACTGCGCCGAGGTGACGCCATAGGGCCGCAGCATGTCGTCGCCATGCCGGATCACGGCCCGGGCCGCCAGGCGGGTGTTGAAGACGAGACAGCTTGCAAAATCGACATCCATGCCGCGCCCGGAGGCCGTGTATATGCACGAGAGGGCGGGACGGTCGCACCCGGTTGAGGCAGAACTGCGGCGGCGCGGAACTTGCAGGCTCCTCAGCACATTGTCCGTGCACGCTCATTTCCGGTCGGCGTCACCGGTGATTGGAGCCCGCGAATAGGAGAGCGCCCCCATGTCTGACATTCATGCCGACAATGCACTAGAAACGGACGGCGCCGGACCGTCTGCCGACAAGATCAAATCGGACCTCAGCGACGCGAAGGAAACCCTGCGCACGGCAGCCGGGGACCTGGCCGACAAGGCCCAGAACGAAGCCGCCGAAATCAAGGACCTCGCCGCCAACAGCATCGCCGATGCCACGCGCCGGGCAAAGAGCTTTGCCGCCCAGCACAAGGACGTGGCCGCCGACCAGATGGGCGGCGTGTCCTCGGCCCTGAGCAAGGTTGCCGACGAACTCGAGAGCGAAGAGCAGACCGCGGCCGTCGCCGGCTACGCCCGCGAACTCGCGAACGGGGTCGCGCGGCTTTCGAGCACGATGCGCGGCAGCAGCGTCGACGAGCTGATGGACATGACGCAGGATTTCGGCCGCCGCCAGCCGGTTGCCTTCCTCGGCGCGGCCCTGCTCGCCGGGTTCGCCGCCGGGCGATTCGTCATCGCCTCGGCCGAGCGCCGCTCGGCTGGCATGGATAGCGGCGCCTACGATCCAGACCGGACCAACGCCTATGGCAGCACGGCGCGCGATTCCGACGCCGTTGCGGATATCCCGAACCTCGCCAACACCAGCCGCGGAGGAGCCTTCGAATGACCACCGATTTCAACACCGGCGCGACCGGCGCCCGCAGCGCGCGCCCGCTGGGCGAGCTCGTGGGCGGGCTTGCCGCTGATTTCTCCAACCTCTTCCGCAAGGAGATCGAGCTCGCCAAGACCGAGGCCTCCGAAAAACTCGATTCGGTGGTCGGGGGCGTCGAGCTCCTGATCGCCGGCGCGGTGATCGGCATCGGCGCGATCGGCGTCCTGTTCGCGGCGATCGTCACCGCGCTCGCGACCCTCTTCGTCAGCTGGGGGATGGACCGCACGGGCGCCAATTCGCTCGCCGCGTTCATCGTCTTCGTCATCGCCGCCATCATCGCCTGGGTGCTGGTGGCCCGCGGCCGCGCGGCGGTGAGCGCGGCCAATCTGCGCCTCGAAAGAACCACGAGCAGCCTGGCGCGCGACGCCGCGGCAGTGAAGGAGAAGCTCTGATGAACGGGAACGGCAAGACTTCGGCGCAGCTCGAGCGGGAAGTGGAGGAACAGCGCCACCTGCTCGAGACGCGCGTCAGCGAAATCCAGCGCCGCCTCTCCCCGGGCCAGCTGGTCGACGAGCTGATGAGCTATGCCAAGACCTCGGGCGGGCAGGAATTCGTCGGCAACCTCTCGCGCAGCGTGCAGGCCAATCCGCTGCCCATCGCCCTGACCGGCATCGGCCTCGCCTGGCTGATGCTGCGCCCCAACGGCAGCACCACGGTTTCCAGCGACCGCGAATGGGACCGCCGGCTGGCCGAGAACGGCCAATCGGCCGACTTCGCCGAATCCTACCCACGGATGCGCATCCAGGGGCAGTCGCTGCGTCGTGTGCGCGACTTCACCGACGAGGCCGGCCGCCGCTACACCGAGTTCAAGGATGACGCCGGGGCAACCTTCAAGGCGCTCTCCGACGAGGCGGGCAACCGCGCCGGCAATTTCGTCGACGAGGCGGGGCGCTTCTACAGCGGCTTCATGGACGAGGCGGGCAACCGCATCTCGACCTTCCTCGACGAGGCCGGCATGCGTCTCGCCGATGCGCAGGGCTGGGCCTCCGACACCTGGAGCGGCGCCACCCAGCGGCTCGGCGGGCTGCAGGACGGCGTCGCCGGTCGCGCGGCAGCGCTCAAGGATCGCGCCGTGGCGGCGACGAGCCAGCTGCAGAGCAACACCGGCGCCCTCGGCAGCAACCTCGCCCAGTTCCTGCGCGAGCAGCCGCTGGTCGGGGGGGCGCTCGCCTTCGCGATCGGGGCCGCCATCGCCTCGGCCCTGCCTCCGACACAGCAAGAGGATGAGCTCATCGGCGAAACCGCCGACCGGCTCAAGAAGCAGGGCCGCGCGGCGGCCGGCGATGCCTACGAGAAGGGCAAGGAACAGCTGGCCGACGCCTTCGACGGCGCCCGCGAAGAGGCCGGCAACGTCTACGCCAAGGTCAAGGACGACCTGACCTCCGGCACCCAGCCCGAACGCCTGCACTGATCTTTTGCGGGCCGCCCTCCGGGACGGCTTGCTGTTTCTGCTTTTGGCGGGCCGCCCTCCGGGTGGCCCGTTTTTTTCGCGATGGGCAGCAATGGGTGAGCGGACCTCGCCCTTCGACAAGCTCGGGGTGAGGTCCCACTGAGATGGGCGCTGCCGAGGTGAGGTCGTTACAACCCCCTCATGGTGAGGTGCGAACACAGCGAGCCTCGAACCATGAGGACCCTCTGACCCCCGTTGACGGCGGGCCGGCCGCGGGCGACAAGCCCCACCATGAACCCGGACGCTTCCCCCCTGAGCCAGGTGTCGGCGGCGCTGACACGCGAACAGGCCTATGCGCTCGTCGATGCCGTGATGGCGCGGGAGGACCTCGCGCTCAATGCGTCGGCGTATGAGGAGGCCGACACCGGCCGCTGGGTTTTCGAAGCGACCTGCGACGGCGAGCCCGACCTCGCCGCTTTTGCGCGGCTGGCGCGCGAAACACTCGGCGGGGAGCTCGATTTCGCGGTCGAGCCGATCGACACTTCCGTCAACTGGGTGGCGCGCTCGCTCGAAGGCCTCGCACCGGTCGTCGCGGGCGGCTTCTATGTCCACGGCAGCCACGAGACGACGCCCGTGCCGGCCGGACTCACCGGCATCAGGATTGATGCCGCGCAGGCGTTCGGCACCGGCCATCACGAGACGACGACCGGGTGCCTGGAGGCCATCGAGCGCACGCTGAAGCGCCGCCGGCCGCGGCATGTGCTCGACGTGGGCACGGGTACGGGCATCCTCGCGATCGCTCTCGCCAAGCGGCTCAAAACCCCGGTGATCGCGAGCGACATCGATCCCGTCGCCGTCGCGACGACGGAACAGAACGCGCGCGAGAACGGGGTCGGGCCGGATGTCTTCGCGGTCGAGGCCGCGGGGCTCGACCATCGCATCATTGCGGCGAATGCGCCCTACGACCTCATCGTCGCCAACATTCTCGCGGGGCCCCTCCAGGCGCTCGCCCCGGCCGTCGGCCGGGCCGCTGCACCCGGCGGGACGGTCATTCTCTCGGGCATCCTCAACGAACAGGCGGCAAGGGTCACCGCCGCCTACCGGGCGCAAGCGCTGCGGCTCGTCGAGCGGCTGGTCCGGAAGGAATGGACGACGCTGATCCTCGAGCGCGGCTGTTGATGCAACAAAAAAAGATCCCCGGAGGTCATCCGGGGATCAACGAGCCTTGCATGGGGGCTTTGGAGAAGCGGCGTTGGAACCGCCGGCATCAGGGGCGCTTGGTGAGCGCCCCGATGAGCTGGTGCTGGCGACGGAAGGAGACCTGGCGGCCCGCCTCGCGCGAGCGCACGTCGACCACCGCGCTCAACGCCTTGCGAAAATCGTTCTTGCTCTCGAGCATGGGATAGCTCCAATCAATTTCGTACCGGCGCGAACGCCGCATGCGTTAGATAGCGGCCGCCCCGCGCCGCCGGTAGGCCGCGTTGCCTCAACGCAGCCATGCCGGATGTGCAAGGCGCGCTAACGAAAGCTGAAAATCCATGGTTAAGGCGTTCCCGCCGACGCAATTCCAGAGCTTTGAAAGCAAGTCCGACCCGGCCGCCGTCGCGGGGCGGGTAGCGGCGCTCAGGGTCGAACTCGAGGCCGAAGGGCTCGACGCGTTCCTCGTGCCGCGGGCGGATGCGCATCGGAACGAATCGGTGCCGGCGAGCGAGGCCCGGCTCGCCTTCATCAGCGCCTTCACGGGCTCGGCGGGCCTCGCCATCGTCGGCCGCAAGCGGGCGGGCCTCTTCGTCGACAGCCGCTATACGCTCCAGGCGCCGCGGCAAACCGACACGAAGGTGTTCGAGGTGTTCGAGTCCCCGCCCGCGGCCCTCGCCGCGGAGATCGGCCGCTTCGTGCCGAAGGGCGGGACGATCGGCTACGATCCCTGGCTCCACACGCAGTCCGAAATCCGTGACCTCGCCCAGAAGCTCGACGGCAAGGCGCAGCTCATTGCGAGCCACAACCTCGTCGACCGCATCTGGGCCGATCGCCCTGCCCCGCCGCACTCCCAAATCGAGTTCCTGGGCGACAACCGGGCCGGAAAGCCCGCCGCGCAAAAGCTCGAGGAGCTGCGGGCGGCGCTCGCGGCCGAGAACGCCGATGCCGTCGTCCTGACGCTGCCCGAATCGACCTGCTGGCTTTTCAATATGCGCGGCCGGGACACGCCGAACACGCCATTCGTCCTCGGGTTTGCGATCGTTCCGCGGCGCGGCGCACCCACCCTCTTTCTCGACCGCGAGCGGATCGACACGCCGTTGCGGGCCGCGCTCGACGGGGTTGCGAAGCTTGCCGACCGGCGCACCCTCCCGGCGGCCCTGGCCCGGCTCGGGTCGGCCGGACGGCAGGTGATGCTCGACCCCGCGACCGCGCCCAAGGCGATCGCCGATGCGCTCACCGAGGCCGGGGCGACGCTGATCGAAAAGCGCGATCCCGTGCTGCTGCCGAAATCGCGCAAGAACGACGCCGAGATCGGCGGGATGCGCGAGGCGCACCTGCTCGACGGAATCGCGCTCGCCAAATTTCTAGCCTGGTTCGACGCCGAAGCGCCGAAGGGCGCGCTCACGGAAATCGCCGTCGTGACCGCGCTCGAGGCGTTCCGGCGCGAAGAACCCTCATGCGTCGACGCGAGCTTCGATACCATCGCGGGGGCGGGCCCCAACGGGGCCATCGTCCATTACCGTGTCACGCGGGACACCGACCGGCGGCTGAACCCCGGCGAACTGATGCTGATCGATTCGGGCGCCCAGTACCTTTCGGGCACGACCGACATCACGCGCACCATCTCCACGGGGCCCCTGACGCCCGAGCAGAAGGACCGCTACACGCGCGTGCTCAAGGGCATGATCGGCATCGCCATGGCGCGCTTCCCCCGCGGTACCTCAGGGGCGCAGATCGACATTCTCGCGCGCCAGCATCTCTGGCAGGCAGGCCTGACCTACAATCACGGTACCGGCCACGGCGTCGGCGCGTTCCTTTCGGTGCACGAAGGGCCGGTCGGCATTTCCCCGCGCTACACGGTGCCGCTCGAGCCCGGCCAGATCATCTCCGACGAGCCGGGCTACTACATGGAAGGCGCCTACGGCATCCGCATCGAAAACCTCGTGATGGTCGTGCAAAGCTCCGTCGGCGACGGGAAATACCTCGAATTCGAGACGCTGACCCTCGCCCCGATCGACACGCGGCCGATCGACCCGGGTCTCCTTACGGCCGCCGAACGGGACTGGCTGAATGCCTATCACCGGCGGGTGTTCAAGGAGTTGTCGCCGCACCTCGACACCAGCGTCAAAAGCTGGCTCGCCGAGGCGACGAAGGAGATTTAGCCGGGCTACGCCGCAGGTTGAAAGGGCAGCGGCGGCGAGGCCGTCCGATTCCCGTCAGTTCGTGTCGTCGGTCGCGCCGCCCGAATTGTCGGGCCCGCCATCGGCACCCGGCTTCAGGAGGTCGGTCAGGCGCCAGGTCTGGTCGGGGGTCTTGGACTCGATGTCGTTGATCTTCCAGCCCCCGCTCTCCTTGACGAGGTGAAAGACCAGGGACTGCGGCTCATCGAAGTTCTTGAAGGTGACCGGAACGGTGACCCCCTCCCCTTCGGGCGCGGCTTCGCCGATCTTGAGGTCGGAGAGCTGATAATCCTGCCCGTTGACGAACACGTCGAAGTCGACCGGGCCTACCTCGTCGTCGGAGACGTTGGCTTCGGCCGCCGTGAACATGGCGTTGAGCGCGTTCGAATAGAGGACCTGGTTATCGTCCTGGAAATTGCCGGTGGCGTAGGGCGCATAGGCGTATTCGAGCAGCGCCATGGGGGTGTCGAAGACGTGCGGCGGCGCCGCCGCCAGGGCCGGGATCACCGACAGAAGCAGAAACGAGAGGAAGATGGCGATGCCACGCAAGGGTCGCTCCTGAGACAGCCGTGCACCGCCCGAATCAGCGGTGATCCCCGTCATTGTCGCATGCGGCGGGGAAATTCTCGCCTGCCGCGATCGAGACCCGGCCGGCGGCCCCTACGCGCCCACGAGGTCGAACCACTCATCCTCGGAGATCACCCTGACGCCGAGGCGCTCGGCATCGCGGAGCTTGCTGCCCGCGCCCGGTCCCGCGACGACGAGGTCGGTATGGGCGGAAACCGAGCCCGCGACCTTGGCGCCGTGGCGCTCGGCCATCGCCTTGGCCTCGCTGCGCGTCATGCGCTCGAGGCTGCCGGTGAACACGACGGTCTTGCCGGCGACCTCGGAGCCGGCCGCGACGGTGAGCACATACGGCCGCGGCCGGACCTGACGCAGCAGCGCATCGAGCACCGCATCGTTCCGGTCGTTGCCGAAGAAGGCGACGAGCGAATCGAGCACCGTTTCGCCGATGCCGTTGATCGGCGGGAAGACGGTGTGCGGGTCGTCGGCGGCGGCCGCGGCCTTGCCGACCCGGATGAACTCCTCGACGGTGCCAAAAGTTTTCGCCAGGAGGGCCGCGGTCGTGCCGCCGATGTGGCGGATGCCGAGGGCGAAGATGAAGCGGTCGAGTTCAGGCTCCCGCCGCGCATCGATCGCGGCGAAAAGCTTGTCGAGCCCCTCATAGGTGCGCTCATCGGCGCCAAGGACCTTCTTGCGCACCTTACCCGTCGCCGCCTCGCGCTGGCGCGCCTGCTCCTCGCGGCGCTCGAACAGCGCCCGCTGTACATCGGCCCGGTGATCCTTGAGGGTGAAGATGTCGGGGGCCGTCTTGAGGAGACCGGCGCCGAAGAAGAGCTCGATATTCTCCGTGCCCAGCCCCTCGATGTCCATGGCGTCGCGGGAAACGAAGTGCTTGAGCCGCTCGACCGCCTGGGCGGCGCAGATCAGTTCCCCCGTGCAACGCCGGCGCGCGTCCTCCTTGCCGGTGCGTTCGTTGAGCTCGCGAATGGCGGGCGAGCCGCACACCGGGCAGGTATGCGGGAACTCGTAGGGCCGCGAGTCCGCCGGGCGCTTCTCGAGGATCACCTCGACGATCTGCGGGATCACGTCGCCGGCCCGCTGCACGACGACGGTATCGCCCTCGCGGATGTCGACCCCGCCGCGGATCGGCTGGCCGAAGCTGTCAACACCCTTGATGTAGTCCTCGTTGTGGAGCGTCGCGTTCTCCACCACGACGCCGCCGACGGTGACCGGCGACAGCCGCGCGACGGGCGACAGGGTGCCGGTGCGGCCGACCTGGATGTCGATCCGGTTGAGGACGGTGGTCGCCCGCTCGGCCGGGAATTTGTGCGCGATCGCCCAGCGCGGTTCCCCTGTTACGAAACCCCAGCGGCGCTGCAGATCGAGGCGGTCGATCTTATAGACCACGCCGTCGATATCGTAGCCGAGGCTCGAGCGCCTGGATTCGATCAGTCGGTAGTGGGCCAGCAGTTCCTCGATGGTCGTGGCGCGGATCATCAGCGGACTGATGACAAAACCCCAGTCGGCAAAGCGGTGCACCGCCTCGTACTGGGAGGGCGCGGGGTCCTCGGTCGCAAAGCCCCAGGCGTAGGCGAAGAACCTGAGGTTGCGGCTCGCGGTCACCGCCGGGTCCTTCTGGCGCAGCGAGCCCGCCGCGGTGTTGCGCGGGTTGACATACTCCTGGCCGCCTGCCGCCGCCGAGCGCGCCTTGAGGGCCTCGAACTCGGCGTAGGTCATGTAGACCTCGCCCCGGATCTCGATCGTTTCGGGCCAGCCCGAACCCTTCAAACGATGCGGGATGTCCCGGATCGTCTTGAGATTTTCCGTGATGTCCTCGCCCACCACGCCATCGCCGCGGGTAGCCCCCTGGACGAAGACGCCGTTCTCGTAGCGCAGCGACGCCGAGAGCCCGTCGATCTTCGGCTCGGCGGTGAACACCAGCTCCAAATCTTTGTCGCGTTCGAAGAAGCGGCGCGCCCGCTCGGCGAAGTCGATGACGTCCTGGTCCGTGTAGGCCTTGGCGAGGCTCAGCATCGGCACGGCGTGGCGCACCTTGGCAAAGCCTTCGACGGGCGGGGCGCCGACCTTGCCGGAGAGGCTGTCGGGGCGCTTGAGCTCGGGAAACGCGGACTCGATGGCGAGATAGCGGCGCTTCAGCTCGTCGTACTCGGCGTCCGTCATTTCCGGCGCATCTGCCTGGAAATAGGCGTTGTCGGCGGAGGTGAGCACCGCGTGCAGCCGGTCGAGCTCGGCCTTGGCCTCGGCCTCGCTCAGGCCTTCGACTTCGGGCAGATCCGTCATCCCACCTCCGACAACAGGCGCGAGGCCGCGGCGCGGGCCTCCTCGGTAATCGTCGCACCCGCCAGCATGCGCGCCACCTCCTCGCGGCGAGTGCCGCCATCGAGCGGGCGCACGTGCGTGCGGGTGAACGTCCCCTCGTCGATCACCTGCTTTTCGATGAGGAGATGCCGCTGGGCGCGCGCGGCGACCTGGGGCGCATGCGTCACGGCGAGGACCTGCACCCGCTCGGCGAGCCGGGCGAGGCGCCGGCCGATCGCATCGGCGACGGCGCCGCCGACGCCGGTATCGATTTCGTCGAAGATCAGGACCGGCGCCGAGCCGCGGTCGGCGAGCACCACCTTGAGCGCAAGGAGGAAGCGCGACAATTCGCCGCCGGAGGCCACTTTCATCATCGGCCCGGGGAGCGTCCCGGGGTTCGTCTGCACGTGAAAGGCGATCGAATCGAAGCCGCTCGCCGAAACGCGGCTCTCGTCCACCTGTTGATCGACGATGAAGCGGGCGGCGCCGAGCCTGAGCTCGGGCAGTTCCGCTTCCACCGCCTCGACGAGCGCGGCCGCGACCCCGGCGCGGGCCGCCGAGAGTTTTTGCGCCGCCTCGCGATAGCGCTCCCGGGCGGCCGCGGCGCGGGCTTCACTCTCGGCCAGGGCGGCCTCGCCGCTTTCGATCAGTTCGAGGTCGGCCTCGTGCTGGGCGAGGACGTCGCCCAGCCGGTCGGGGTCGATGTGGTGCTTGCGGGCCGCGGCACGAAGCGCAAACAGCCGCGCCTCGACCTGCTCGAGCTCGGCCGGGTCGAACGCCATCTCCCGCTTGAGCGATTCGATCGCCTCATAGGTGTGGTCGAGCGCGAGGAGCGAGGCATCGAGCGCCTCGACCACCGGCTGAAACAGCACGGCGCCGCTCTCGATCTTGCGGTTCAGCCGGCGCATCAGCGACAGCAGCGCCGGACCGGGCGCCGCCGGGCCGGACAAGAGCTCGTCGGCTTCGTTCACGTCCTCGGCGGCGCGCTCGAGTTGCATAAGATGCTGTCGCCGGTCGGCGAGGGTTTCCTCCTCGCCCACCTCGGGCTTGAGGGCGCCGAGCTCGGCGACGACGTGACGGGCATATTCCTCGCGGGTTGCCGCCTCCGCGACGGCGGTGCGCTGGGCCGCCGCCGCCGCTTCCGCTTCGACCAGCGCCGCGTGGGCCTCGGCGACGGCGCGGGTATCGAGCCCGCCGAAGCTGTCGAGTGCGGCGCGGTGGGTCGCCGGGTCGACGAGGGCGCGCTCGTCGTGCTGTCCGTGAATCTCGACGAGCTGGCGCCCGACGGCCTGCAGCAGCCCGGCGGAAACGGGCTGGTCGTTGATGAAGGCGCGCGTTCGCCCGTCGGCAAACTGCACGCGCTTGAGGATCACGTCCTCATCCTCGCCGATGGCGCTGTCCCGCAGCTTCTCCCGCGCCGGGTGGGTGCGGGGCAGCTGGAACACCGCGGTCACCTGCCCTGCCTCGGCGCCCTTGCGGACGAGGGAGGCATCGCCACGCCCGCCGAGCGCGAGCGTCAGGGCATCGAGCAGGATCGACTTGCCGGCGCCCGTCTCACCGGTGAGCACCGTCAGCCCCGCGTCGAGCGCCAACTCGAGCTGGTCGATCAAAACGATGTTGCGAACCGACAGTCCCGTCAGCATGCGGGGAAACGCCCCTCAGCCGCATCCGGCCGCTTCAGTTGCCGCATACCGGCGAATCTGCCCGACCGTGAACAAACAAGCAACACGAATTTGAGGGCGCGCGGCTTATTGCGCCAACGAACCAACAGAATCCGTTAATCCACCCCGGCCGCAAGGGACCCGTCAGGCACGTCCCCTGGCCGGCTTGATGGCCGTTGCCAACGTGCTGCCGGGGTTGATCTTGGGTTCGACGCCCTGCTTGTGCAGAAGGTCGTAGGCCTCCTGGTACCAGTTGCTGGCCGGGTAGTTGTGGCCGAGCACGGCGGCGGCGGTCTGCGCCTCCGAAACCAGCCCGAGCGCGAGGTTCGCCTCCGTCAGGCGGAACAGCGCTTCCTCGATGTGGCTCGAGGTCTGGTACTTGTCGACCACCGTGCGGAAACGGGCGATCGCCGCGGCGTATTGCCCGTTGCCCTCGTAGTACCGGCCGACGGACATTTCCTTGCCGGCAAGCTGGTCGTAGCAAATCTGCAGCTTGTCGTTGGCGTCCTTGGCGTACTGCGACTTCGGATAGCTCGCCGTCAGGGTCGAGAACGCGTCGATCGCCTTCTGCGCCGTGTCCTGGTCACGCGTCACGTCGGTGATCTGGTTGAAGTAGGAATTGCCCTTCAGATAGAGCACGTACGCCATCTGATCCGACGAGGGGAACATGGCGATGTACTGGTCGGCCGCGGTGATCGCGTCCGTATAGTGGTTGAGCTGGTAGTTGGCGAAGATGGTCATCAGCTTCGCCTTCTCGTTGTACTGCGAGTAAGGGTGCTGCCGCTCCAGCTTCTTCAGCGTGCCGATGGCCGTGATGTAGCGCTGGCTGTCCATGTCGGAGAGCGCGCTGTTGTAGAGCGTATCAGGGGGAATGATCTGCTCTTCGGTGATCTTCTGCGGCCCGAACAGGTCGCAGCCCGCGAGCGTCACCACCAGAACACCGACAGCCACGAGCCGCATCAGCCCGGCAGCACGATTTCCCAACACGTCGAATATCACCCTGCTTGCCCCGTCGAGTTGACGCACCGCGCTGTCGACGCGGACTTAAGGAAACGATTCGTTCGGAACTGTGGCGCTTCAGCCCACGGAACGCAGATAGGGGCTGACCGGAATACCTTCCGGCATGTCGTCCAGCGCATCGAAGGCGAGCGGAAGCTCCTCGGCGCTCACTATCTCATAGTTAGCTTCGCTGGCAAGCAGACCCGCCAGCACGAGCGCGTTGAGCGCATGGCCGCCGCGATAGGACCGGAAGCGGCCATAGATCGGCATGCCGCCGAGCGCCAGGTCGCCGATCGCGTCGAGCAGCTTGTGACGGACGAACTCGTCCTCGTAGCGCAGCCCGCCGGGGTTGAGGATACGGTCCTCGTGGACCGTGATCGAGTTGTCGAGCGAGGAGCCGAGCGCGTAGCCGGCCTGGCGCAAAATCTTCGCGTCCCGCACGAAGCCGAAGGTGCGCGCCCGCGCCACGTGCTCGAAATACTTCCGCGGCGACCAGTCGAAGATCATGCGCTGACGGCCGATCACCCGGCTGTCGAAGTCGATCTCGATGTCGAGGCAGCGCCCGTTGTAGGGCTCCAGCGCCGCGTGAGCCTCGTTGTTGCGGACCATCACCGCCCGCGTGATCTTGATGTAGCGGCGCGTCGCCGGCTGGATCTCGAGGCCGACCCGCATGATGCCGTCGACGAAGGGCCCGGCGCTGCCATCGAGAATGGGGCATTCGGGAGCGTTCAGCACGATCAGGGCATTGTCGACTCCCAGCCCCGAGAGCGCCGAGGTCACGTGCTCGATCGTCGCAACCGAGACGCTGTCCCCGAGGTCGAGCGTGGTGCAGAGGGTCGTACGCGTGATGCGGGAAAAGTGGATGGGAACGGGGCCGACGCGAGAGCCATCATCGAGGCGCCGAACGATCTGAAAACCGCTGTTGGGGGCCGCCGGGTGCAGCGTCAGCGTGACAGGCTGCGCGCTGTGCACACCGAAGCCGGAAAACTCGAGGGAGCCGGCGAGAGTGCGCTGGCGCGCCGATAGTTTTTGCATGCTTTTGCTCCGAACGCCGCGGTCACTCCCCGAGCCGCAACTCTTACTCAAAAAGAAACCGGCGCGGAAGCCGCACCGGTCGTGATTGCCCCCGGACGCGAGACGGTCCGTTAACCGTGCTTGCGCAGAAAGGCCGGGATTTCCAACCGGTCCTTGGCGGTCGGCGCAGCCACCGGACGCCCCTGCGGATCGAGCAGGCCAGGCGCCCCCTCGGCGACCGCGGAAGGCCGCGAAACCCTTGCGCCGCCTGCCTCTATGGCGCTTCGTGCCGCTGCATCGTCGTGCGCCGAGTAGGTCGTTTCATCCGCCCCCTGCTCCGGCGACTGACGGAGGTTCAGGCCGACATTGGAGGCGAGGCGCTTGAACAGGGCACGAGCGTTGCGGGGCTCGGCATCGTGTCGTTCTGATGCGTCAAGTGACCTTCTCGCAACAGCCGGAAGCTCCTCGGTACGGGGCATGCGGCGCTGCCCGTCGGGGCGCTCGGCATGGGAGGGGACATAGGCGCTCGGCACCGGCGTTTCGTCGATTCGCACGTGGTCGTCGAAGTGGGGGTGGCTGGCGGCCGGAATATAGGGCTCCACCGTCACACCGTCGTCCTCGGCGTAGTGGGGTGCTGCGGCTTCGTGGGCGATCGCCTCGGCGACGGCCGCCTCGACCTGGGTCTCGATGGGCGGCTGGGGCTGGGGCTGCTGCTGGCGCGGCGCCTCGGCGACGGCGGGCCGGAGCGGCGCGCCGTAGGCCTGATTCGCCGGATCGGGCGCCGGCCGCTTCACCGAAATCGGGGCGCGCGTGGTGCTCGGCTGCACCGGATCGAGCGCCTGCACCATGGTGGCATCGGTCCCCGTCGCGACCACCGAGACGCGGATGCGGCCTTCGAGCTCGTTGTCGAAGGTAGCGCCGAGGATGATGTTGGCGTCCTGGTCGACTTCCTCGCGGATGCGGCTCGCCGCCTCATCGACCTCGTAAAGGGTGAGGTCGGGGCCGCCGGTGATCGAAATGAGCAGGCCACGGGCGCCCTGCATCGAGACGTCGTCCAGGAGCGGATTGGCGATCGCCGCCTCCGCCGCGTGGCGGGCGCGATCCTCGCCGGCGGCCTCGCCCGTCCCCATCATCGCCTTACCCATGCCGCGCATCACGGCGCGCACGTCGGCGAAGTCGAGGTTGATGAGGCCTTCCTTGACCATGAGGTCGGTGATGCAGCCGACGCCCGAATAGAGCACCTGGTCGGCCATCTTGAAGGCGTCGGCAAAAGTCGTCTTCTCGTTGGCGACGCGGAAGAGGTTCTGGTTGGGGATGATGATGAGCGTATCGACGTGCCGGTGCAGCTCGTCGATGCCGTCCTCAGCGAGGCGCATGCGCCGGTTGCCCTCGAACTGGAACGGCTTGGTCACCACGCCGACGGTGAGTATCCCCTGCTCGCGCGCGGCCCGCGCGATGACCGGCGCCGCGCCCGTGCCGGTGCCGCCACCCATGCCGGCCGTAATGAACACCATGTGGGAGCCGGAGAGGTGGTCGTTGATTTCGTCGAAGCTCTCCTCGGCGGCCGCACGCCCGACCTCCGGATGGGAACCCGCGCCGAGGCCTTCCGTCACCGACACGCCGAGCTGGATGATCCGCTGCGCCTTGGAGAGGGCCAAGGCCTGGGCGTCGGTATTGGCGCAGACGAAGTCCACCCCGTCGAGCCCCGAGGTGATCATGTTGTTGACGGCATTGCCGCCCGCCCCACCGACGCCGAAAACCGTAATGCGCGGCTTGAGTTCCTGAATGTTCGGGATCGAAAGGTTGATGCTCATGGAGGGCCCCGGAGGTGGCGTGTTGCCCTCAGTTTTAGTCGCCAATTCGTTAACTGAAGCCTAACGATTGCAGCAAATGCGTTAACGCAGACGCATTTTGCAACAGCTGCAGCCCGGGACGGCAAGCCATTGTTAACCAGCGCTTTTGCCCATGAGCCCCGGGGCGCCGGCGTTCATGCAGAAAATGAGAGTGTCCCGAAATCGGCCAGCATGAACCCCCCGCGGCAAGAATGGTTAACGCCAGGGGCGCCGGCGACTCAGACTGCTGCAGGCCGCATCGCCTTCAGCGGGCCGGTCCACTTCTTGAGTTCGGCCAGCATGGCGCGGGCGCCGGCGACCGTTTGCTCGTTGGCGTTGAAGCGGCCATCCTCGTCGATGAACTGCGTGAAGAAGGGCACGTTCACCGCCTCGACGATCGGGACCATCTTGAGGGCCGAGACGGTCTGGCGAACGCTCACCAGGGCGCGCGTGCCGGCCGAAACCCCGCCATAGGTGACAAAGCCCATCGGCTTATAGGCCCACTCGTGGAAGACGTAGTCGAGGGCGTTGAGCATCGAGGGCGCGGCGGAGAAATTGTATTCGGGCATGACCGCGATGAAGGCGTCGGCCCGGTCGACCATCGCGCTCCAGCGCTTTGTGTGCTCGTACTCGTACTGGCGCAGGCGCGGATGCCGCGGCTCATCGAGGAGCGGCAGGTTCACCGCCTTGAGGTCGACCGGATCAACCTCCCAGTCCGGGTCCTTGCGGGCAACGCCCTCGATCCAGGTCGCGAGCGCCGGGCCCTTGCGCCCCTCCCGGACACTGGCGGTGATGATCATCAGTTTGTACATGCTCGATTGTCCGGTTGATGCTGGCTGCTGGGAAACGCTGGGGCGCAGCGCCGGTTCTATCCGGGGCAGCGCATAGCCTGGCAAGCGCTTCCCCGGCCTCGGCTGGAGGCCGCGGACGCGAGCACCTCGGAACGATGTGCGGGGCCGGATGACGCTGCCGGGGCGTCGTGGCAGAAGGGGCGCCGCCCTGCCCTAGAAGCTTGTCCTGAGCCAGTTGCCCATGCGGGCAAAGTAGCCGTCGGTGCCCGTGAGCCGGTGGCTCTGGCGGGGCTCGACATACTCCTGGCCGCAGATCTGGGGGTAGATCATCATGCCGGCGACGGTCGCGAAGCCGGCCCCCTTGGCCATTTCGGGAAGGCCCGAAATGCCCATCGGGCGTCCGTTGCGCACGTTCCGGGCGAGGAGCCGGCGCGCCACCTCCGGGAGCCCCGTGAGTTCGCTCGCGCCGCCCGTGAGCACGAGCCGCCGCCCACAGATATCCATCATGCCCGTCGCCTGCATGCGATCGCGCACCGCCGTCAGGATTTCCTCGATGCGGGGACGCAGCACGCGCGTGATGGAAGAGCGCGGCACCTGCCCCGGCGCCTCGTCGGGCGCCGCCCCCACGGGCACGATCGGGATCATTTCCCGCTCGTCGGACTGGCCGGGCAGCACGCTGCCATAGACCGTCTTCATGCGTTCGGCATCGGCGACCCCGACCGAGAGCTGCCGTGCGAGGTCGAGCGTCAGGTGATGACCGCCAATGGCGATCGCGTCGGCATAGACCAGCTGGCCGTCGGCAAAGACCGAGACGGTGGTCGTCGCGCCGCCAAAATCCACGCAGGCGACGCCCAGCTGCGCCTCGTCGTCGACAAGGGTTGCGAGCCCCGAGGCATAGGGGGTTGCGACCAGCGCCTCGATCTGAAGGTGGCAGCGGTGCAGCACGAGCTCGATGTTGCGCATGGCGAGCGTTTCGGCGGAAACCACGGCGACGTCGACGCCGAGCTTTTCGCCCACCATGCCGAGGGGATCGCTCACCCCCTTCTGGCCGTCGAGCGAATAGCCGATGGGAAGGGCGTGGATGATCGACCGCTCAGGCCGGATCGAGCGATCGTTGACGGCGCGCAGCACGCGCGTGAGATCGGCGCGCTCGACCTCCTGCCCGCCGAGCGACACGGTCGCCGAAAAGGTTTCGGAGCCGAGCCGGCCGGCCGTCACATTGACGATCACCGATTCGAGGGTCAGGCCGGCTGCCCGCTCCGCCATGCCGACGACCGAGCGTATCGCCTGTTCGGCCTTGTCGAGATCGGTGATGACGCCGCTCTTGACCCCGGAGGACTTGCCATACCCGAAGCCGATGACCTCGACGGTGTGCGTGCGGCCCTTGAGCGCCTTGCTCTCCGGCTTGGGCGTGAGGCGGGCGATGACGCAGCAGATCTTGGTCGAGCCGATGTCGAGCACCGAAACGAGCCCGGTCTTCCCCGGCTGCACCGGCCTGAGCCGGGCGGTCATGGCTTCCGTCATCATGGCTAGCGTCCCGCCGGCGCCGAGTAGTCGGCGTCCTGTTTGAAGTTGCCCTTGTTCTTGGCGATGTTGGCCTTGGCGATGGCGGCCAGCTGCCTGGCCGCCTCGTCCGTCGGTTTCACCGCGACCATTCCGGCGACGCGCAGGTCGACGATGGTCACGTCACGCGCGAGGATCTGGAATTTCTGCTCGAGCACGTCGAGCTGGCGCAGCGCCTGGGCGACCCCCTGCTCCGGGAGCTGCACGCGCAGGCCGGACTTGTAGATCATATCCCAGCGCCGATCGCCGATGCGCGACAGGGCAACGAGGCCCTTCTTGATGGCGGGGAATTGCGCCAGCGCCTTGAGCATCCCCATGGCGTCGTCGCCGGCCTCGTCGCCCACGACGAGCGGCAGATCGGGAAAGGCGCTGCCCTCGGCGGCGATCCGGGCGCCGGACTGGTCGATGATGTAGGTCACCCCGTCGAGGCGCCAGCGCGCCACCGGCACGCGCTCGGTGATGCTGACGTAGAGGTGATTGGGATACTGCTTGCGCACCTCCGCCTCGGCGACCGCAGGCAGCTGCTCGATCGCGGCACGCGCCGCGTCGGCATCGAAGTTGAACATCGAGGTCATGGGCGTGATCGCCAGCGCCGCGAGGATGTCCTTCTCGCTCGTCAGGGCCTGTCCCGAAATGGAAATCTCGGCGATCGCAAATTGCGAGTGGGCGACCTTTTCCTGCACGAGGTCAGCCAGTACCGCACCCTCGGCGGCGATCTGGTCCCGAAGCTCGTAGACACCCGCGGCGACGCCAAGGCAGACGAGCGCGACGCCCACTTGGATGATCCGCCGGCGGTGGAGGATCCACAGCCGCCCGACGCCGAAAGCGGGGCGGCGGCGTTGCGGGAGCGGGCTCAGGAGGGCCGGCAGTTGTGCCGGATCGACGGCAATGGCGGCGGCGAAGGCTTTTGCGCCTACCTGTTGCAACTCGCGTCCTCCACCATCCAGCTGACCAGCTCCTCGAAGGAGTGGCCTGCATACCGGGCCTGTTCGGGCACCAGGGAGGTGGGAGTCATGCCGGGCTGGGTATTGATTTCCAGACAGACCAGCTCGCCATCGGGGCCTGCCGTCTCGTTCCAGCGGAAGTCCGTCCGCGTCACGCCCCGGCAGCCCAAAACCTCATGGGCCTTGAGGGACATTTTCTGGACTTTCTCGTAAATATTCGGTGAAATTTGCGCTGGAACGATGTGGCGCGACCCGCCGGCCGCGTACTTGGCCTCGTAGTTGTAGAAAGCGAGGTCGGTGACGATCTCGGTGACGCCCAGCGCGACGTCCCCCATCACGGCGCAGGTGAGTTCGCGGCCGGGGATATAGCGCTCGACCATCACCTCCTCGCCGCCGTTCCAGTCCTCGCGCAAAATCTCCTGCGGCGGGTGGGTCTGGCCGGCCTTGACGATAAAGACTCCGAAGCTCGAGCCGTCGGCGATCGGCTTGATCACGTAGGGCGGCGGCATGGCGTGGCCCCGCGCGACCTCGGCGCGATTGAGGATCAGGTGATCCGTGACGGGTATGCCGCCCGCCTTGAACATGATCTTGGCGTGGTGCTTGTCCATGGCGAGGGCCGACGCCAGGACACCCGAATGGGTATAGGGGATCTGGAGCAACTCCAGCACGCCCTGGATCATGCCGCTCTCGCCGAACGGGCCGTGGAGGGCATTGAAGGCGACGTCGGGCCTGAGGTTTTGGAGCACGGTCGCGACATCGCGGCCCACATCGACCTCGGTCACGGTGTAGCCCGCCTTGCGCAGCGCCTCAGCACAGGCCTTGCCCGACGAAAGCGAGACCGGCCGCTCGTTCGACCAGCCGCCCATGAGGACGGCGACGTGCTTAGGCATGGGCTACCGCCACTCTCGCCAGGGCGCCTGGTTCGCTACTCGCCGCTGCCATCACACCGCCCCCGTAAAGACGTCGCCATCGAGGAACTCGCGCACCTCCCGGCCGGGGATAAAGTGGCCCATGCGGCGGATTTCCCACTTGAGCTCGATCCCGGATTTAGCCCGCACCCGGCTGCGCACGGTTTCGCCCAGCGTCTCGATGGCGTTGGCGTCGGCGTCGCCGAGATTGAGCAGGAAATTGGCGTGGAGCTCGGACATCTGCGCGCCCCTGATGGTGAGACCGCGGCAGCCCGCCTCGTCGATCAGCCTCCAGCTCGACTGCCCCTCGGGGTTCTTGAAGGTCGAGCCGCCGGTCTTCGCCCGCGTCGGCTGGCTCGACTCGCGCTTGTCGGTGATTTCCCGCATGCGGGCGAGGATGGCCTCGCGCTCGCCGGGCACGCCCTGATAGACCGCCGAGGTGAAGACGGCGCCGCGCGGTCCGTTCGACTTGCGGTAGCGGTAGCCCATGTCGGCGTTGCTCAACGTGACGATCTCGCCCTCGCGGGTCACCGCGCGAAGTTCGACCATGCGCTCGCGCGTCTCGGCGCCGTAGCAGCCGGCGTTCATGTAGAGCGCCCCGCCGATGCCGCCCGGAATGCCGCGGTAGAAGGTCAGGCCGTCGATGCCCGCCTCCGCTGCGGCAGTCGCAACCTTGACGTCGGGGAGCGCCGTGCCGACCCGGAGGCGATGCCCCTCGAGCACCTCGATCGAGCCGAACCCCTTGGCGGAGAGGCGGATCACCACCCCATCGATGCCGCCATCGCGGATCAGCAGGTTCGAGCCGAGCCCGATCACCGTGACCCGAATCTCTTGCGGCAGGTTCTTCAGGAAGAACGCGAGGTCGGCTTCGTCGGCCGGCTGGAAGAAGAGCTGGGCCGGCCCGCCGACGCGGAACCAGGTGACCTCGCTCAGTGGCTGGTTGGGGGTCAGCCGGCCACGAACTTCGGACACCCAGGGCTCGAGCTGGGGCAGGATGTCCGGCCAGGCCACCGCTTCGCCGAAGACGGGTTGCGCGTTCATGGCAGTTCCACCTCCTTGCCCAACAGTGCGCCGAGCTCGCCCGGCAGGGCCGCCGCCCATTGGGTGATGTTGCCGGCCCCGAGCATCACGACGTAGTCGCCGTCCTGCACGCGTTCGGCGAGCAGGGGCGCGAGGGCCTCGGGCCGGTCGACGACCCGGGCATCGCGGTGGCCCCGGGCGCGGATGCGCGCCACGAGCTCATCATGGGTGACGCCGGGAATGGGCTGCTCGCCGGCCGGATAAACGGGGGCGACGACGACCGTATCGGCGTCGTTGAAGGCCACGGCGAAGTCGTCGAAGAGATCGCGCAGGCGCGTGTAACGGTGGGGTTGCACGACCGCCACCACGTCCCGGCGCGTCGATTGCCGCGCGGCCTTGAGCACCGAGGCGATCTCGACCGGATGATGGCCATAGTCGTCAATCACGGTCACCCCGCCCACGGTGCCGGTGCGGGTGAAGCGGCGCTTGACGCCGGAGAAGCCCTTGAGGCCCTTGCGGATCGCCTCGGCCGGAATGTGCAGCTGGTCGGCCACGGCGATCGCCGCCGTCGCGTTGAGCGCGTTGTGCTCGCCCGGCATGGGCAGGCTCAGGCCGTCGATGCGAAGCTGGGTCATGCGGATGCGGTCGCGTATCTCGACCGAGAAATGGCTTTGCCCGTCGATGATCTCGAGGTCGCAGAGGCGCACATCGGCCTGTGGGTTGCGGCCATAGGTGATGACCCGGCGGTCCCGCACCTCGCCGACCAGCGCCTGGACGACCGGATGGTCGATGCACATCACGGCAAAGCCATAGAACGGCACGTTCTCGACGAAGGTGTGGAACGCGTCCTTGACGTGCTCGAAATCGTGGTAGTGGTCGAGGTGCTCGGGGTCGATGTTGGTGACGATCGCGACGTCGGCCGGCAGCTTGACGAACGTGCCGTCACTCTCATCGGCCTCGACCACCATCCAGTCGCCCGCGCCCAGCCGGGCGTTGGTGCCGTAGGCGTTGATGATGCCGCCATTGATGACGGTCGGGTCGAAATTGGCAGCATCGAGGAGCGTTGCGACGAGGGTCGTGGTGGTCGTCTTGCCGTGCGTGCCGGCAATGGCGATGGCGTTCCGGAAGCGCATGATCTCGGCCAGCATCTCCGCCCGCCGGACCACCGGCAGGCCCCGCGCCCGGGCAGCCGCGAGCTCGGGATTGTCGCGCTTGATCGCCGAGGAGACCACCACGACCGCCGCGTCCTTGAGGTTCTCGGGCTTTTGGCCGACCTCGACGGGAATCCCCATGTCGCGCAGACGCTGCACGTTGGCGTTGAGCGCGGAATCGGAGCCGCGCACCGCATAGTTCTGGTTGTGCAGGATCTCGGCGATGCCGCTCATGCCGATGCCGCCGATGCCGATGAAATGCACCGGGCCGATGTTGCGCGGCATCTTCATGCGGGTTCTCCCAGGCGTTTGGCGGCGCGGCTTC
>DASZTU010000097.1:0-2716 GCA_035547975.1 Devosiaceae bacterium
CCACATCGGTGCGGACGAGGTGCCGCTCGGGGCGTGGTCCGGTTCGCCCCTGGCCCTTGCCAAACTGCGCGAGATCGCGGGCGACGCCGTCGCCGAGGCGCATGCCCGGCGGCTCGGGGTCGAGACCAATCACGGCGGCGCTGACGACATCGAGGGTTCGGGCGCCGCGGTGCTGCAATCGATCTTCCTCAAGCGCCTCCAGGGGTTCCTCGCTTCGCGCGGCTGCCTCACCGGCGGCTGGGAGGAGGTCGCGCATGGCGACGTCGTCGACAGGGAGAAGGTCTATCTCGTGGGCTGGCGCTCGGTCGAAGTCAGCGCGGCGCTCGCCCGCCGCGGCTACGACGTGGTCGTATCGCCCGGCCAGGCCTACTACCTCGACATGTCGCAGAGTACCGAATGGGCCGAGCCGGGGGCCGGCTGGGCCGGCTGGTCGAGCGTCGAAAAGACCTATGCGTTCGAGGCGAGTGCCGGCTGGACGCCCGAAGAGAAGCAGCACCTGCTCGGCGTCCAGGCCTGCATCTGGAGCGAGCCGATGATCGATCGCGCCGTGTTCGACCGGCTCGTCTTTCCCCGCCTCTACGCCATCGCCGAGGCCGGCTGGACGGCGCCGGGGAAAAAATCCTTCGCCCGGTTTTCGTCGCTTTGCGGGTTGATGCCGAACCTTTACGGACACTGGTCCGATTGAGTCGCCGCCCGATCCTTCATGGTGGGGGGCGAGCCGAAGGCCGCGCCTCGAACCTCCCCGCGGTCCGTCGCGGCCGGTCCTTCGAGGCTCGGCCCCCTGGGCCGAGCACCTCAGGATGAGGGGTCCTCATGGTGAGGTGCGAGCCGCGAGGCGAGCCTCGAACCACGGGAGGTGTATCGCTGGGGTCCTTCGAGGCTCGGCCCCCTGGGCCGAGCACCTCAGGATAGGGGTCCTCGTGGTGAGGTGCGAGCCGCGAGGCGAGCCTCGAACCACGGGAGGTGTATCGCTGGGGGTCCTTCGAGGCTCGGCCCCTTTGGCCGAGCACCTCAGGATGAGGTCTTCGAGGCCCGAGCCATTCTGGCCCTCGCACCTCAGGATGAGGTCTTCGAGGCTCGGCCCCTTTGGCCGAGCACCTCAGGATGTCTTCGAGGCTCGAGCCATTCTGGCCCTCGCACCTCAGGACGAGGTGGGGTAAGGGACCCCAACTGATCTGAACGATTGAGGCTTTTGAATGCGCATTGCCGTCGCCGGGCTCCACACGGAGTGCTCGACCTATAACCCCGTGCTGATCCCTGCCGACGCCTTCCGGCAGTTGCGTGGCGAGGAGTTGCTGCAGGACCCCTATTTCGCGTTCCTCAAAGATTATCCGGGCACCTATGTGCCGCTGCTCCACGCCCGGGCGGTGCCCGGGGGGCCGGTCGCCCGCGGCGCCTATGAGGCGTTCAAGGCGGAAATCCTCGCCGGGTTCGAGCGCGAGGGCCCGTTCGACGGCGTCTATCTCGCCATGCACGGGGCGATGTTCGTCGAGGGCATGGAGGACGCCGAGGGCGACTTCATCTCGGCGGTGCGCCAGGCGGTGGGGGCCGAGGTGCCGATCGCCGCGAGCTACGATCTTCACGGCAACCTTTCGCAGCGCATCATCGACGCGCTCGACATGTTCTCGACCTATCGCACCGCCCCGCACATCGATGTGGAGGAGACGATGCGCCGGGCCCTCGCCATGCTGGTCCGCCGGCTCGAGACGGGCGAGAAACCAAAACTCCTCTGGGCCCCCATTCCGGTCGTTGTTCCCGGCGAACGCTCCTCGACGGTCGATGAGCCGGCGAAATCGCTCTACGCGCGACTGCCCGAGATCGAGGCGGCCGAGGGCATCTGGGACGCTTCGCTGCAGGTGGGCTATGTCTGGGCGGACGAGCCGCGCGCCACGGCGGCGGCGGTGATTACCGGCACCGACCTCACCGCGATGAAGCAGGCGGCGCTCCGCCTCGCGCTCAACTACTGGACGGCTCGCCGGCAGTTCAGCTTCGGCACGAAGACGGGAACGCTCGAGGAGTGCATCGCGCTGGCGCTCGAAAGCAAGACGCAGCCGGTGGTGCTGGCCGAATCCGGCGACAACCCGACCGGCGGCGGGGTGGGTGACCGGGCGGAAGTCCTCTCCGCACTCATCGAAGCGGGCGCGCGCGGCGTGATCTTCGCCGGCATCTGCGACCGGCCGGCGACGGATGCCGCCTACGAGGCGGGCGTTGGCGCGAAGCTCGACCTCTCGATCGGGGCAACGCTCGATCCCTCGAGTACGCCGGCCCGGGTCACGGCCGAGGTCCGCTACCTCCACCTCACCGACGATCCGGTGATGCGTGAGGCGGTGCTGCGCATCGGCGGCATCGACCTCGTGGTCACGGCGCGGCGGCGGCCGTTCCACGACATCGCCGACTTCACCCGGCTGCGGCTTTATCCCAAGTCGGCGAAGATCGTGGTGGTGAAGTCGGGATACCTCTCGCCGGAGCTGGCGCCGATCGCCAATCCGAGCCTCATGGCGCTGACGCCGGGGGTCGTCGACCAGTATGTCGAGCGCCTGCCGCGGCTGCGAAAGCAGCACCCGACCTATCCCTTCGACCAGGATTTCGACTTTTCGCCCGAGGTGTTTCTGTCGGCACGATCGGCGTAGGCCGGTCGAGGGAGGGAGTGATGCGCTTTTCGGCCTGCATAGAGATGCTCTTCCGCGAGCACAAAGGCCTGCCGGACCGCATCCGG
>DASZTU010000098.1:0-21044 GCA_035547975.1 Devosiaceae bacterium
GGGTGGTTGATGAGCAGGAACTCCATCACCCCCTCGCGCGCCTTCTTCACCATCGGCGTGTTGGTGAAGATTTCCGGCGGCTCGCCGTTCGGGCCGGGACGCAGGTCCTTGACGCCCATGGCGCACGAGGCCTGCGGCTTGGGCGGCCCGCCCTTCACCTCGATGAGGCACATGCGGCAATTGCCCGCGACCGACAGGCGCTCGTGGTAGCAGAAGCGCGGAATTTCGGCGCCGGCCGCCTCGGCAGCCTGCATGAGCGTGAAATAGTCGGGTACCTCGACGAGCTTGCCGTCGACCTTGATGTTCGCCATGGCCTAGACCTTCTCCTCGAGCCGCTCCACGCGGGCCCGCAAATTCCTGAGCTCGAGCTCAACGCCCGCACGGCGCTGCAATACGCTGTCGCCGGCCATCATCCGCACCTCTGCGACTGCCAGAGCTTGACGTGCTCGAGGTGCGACCAATCGAAGGCATGGTCGCTGTTGCCGTGCGCCTCGAGGTGATCGAGGCGCGCCTTGCCTTCGGCGACGGTCGGGATGTGCCCCTCCTCCACGAACCACATGCAGAAGTGGTGCGAGGACATGAGGTCGAACCATTCCGCCTTGCGGTTGTAAAAGCGCTTGTGGACGGTCATCCAGACGAACTGCTCGAGATGCTCGGCCGTGTCCCAGACGCTCATGTTCACGGCCATCATCGGATCGGGGTAAGGCCTCAGGTCCAGCGCCCCGTCATTGCTGCCGTCGCCGGTGAGGCGCCAGACGAAGCCCGGCATGCGCTCCGCCATCGCGTTGATGCGGCCGAGATTGTCGACGAAGTCGGCGATCCGCGGATCACCGATCTCGTATTTCAGCCGCCCGATGTTGATTTCGGCGAGGTGCATTCACTACTCCGCCGCGATCGACGGCACCGCGCCGTCATTGTCGGCCTTGTAGGTGTAGGCGTCGATCCGCTCCTCGATGACATGGCGGAAGTTCCGGATGAGCCCCTGGATCGGCCAGGCGGCCGCATCCCCGAGCGCGCAGATGGTGTGGCCCTCGACCTGCTTGGTCACTTCGAACAGCATGTCGATCTCGCGCTTCTGCGCCCGGCCCTCGACCATGCGTGCCATGACCCGCATCATCCAGCCCGTGCCTTCGCGGCATGGCGTACACTGGCCGCAACTCTCGTGCTTGTAGAAGGCGGAGAGCCGCCAGATCGCCTTGATGATGTCGGTCGACTTGTCCATCACGATCACGGCAGCGGTGCCGAGCGAAGAGCCGACCTCGCGCAAGCCGTCGAAATCCATCACCGCGTTGCGGATCTTTTCGCCCGGCACGCACGGCACCGAGGCGCCGCCCGGGATCACCGCGAGGAGGTTGTCCCACCCGCCGCGGATGCCGCCGCAATGCTTGTCGATCATCTCCTCGAAGGTGATGCCCATGGCCTCTTCGAAGGTCGCCGGCTTGTTGACGTGCCCCGAGACGCACATCAGCTTCGTCCCGGTGTTGTTGGGGCGGCCGATCGAGGCAAACCACGCCCCGCCCCGCCGCAGGATTTCCGGCACGACGGCAATCGATTCAACGTTGTTGACGGTCGTGGGACATCCCCAGACGCCCATCGCAGCCGGAAATGGCGGTTTGAGCCGGGGCTGGCCCTTCTTGCCCTCGAGGGACTCGAGCAGCGCCGTCTCTTCACCGCAGATGTAAGCCCCGGCGCCGTGATGGACGAGGATGTCGAAATCCCAGCCGTGGATGTTGTCCTTGCCGATCAGCCGGGCGTCGTACGCTTCCCGCACCGCCTGCTCGAGATGCTGGCGCTCGCGGATGAATTCGCCGCGCACATAGATGATTGCCGTGTGCGCATCCATGGCGCGGCTGGCGAGCAGCGCCCCCTCGACGAGGTGATGCGGGTCATGGCGCAGGATTTCGCGGTCCTTGCAGGTGCCCGGTTCGGATTCGTCGGCATTGATGACGAGGTAGTGCGGACGCCCGTCCGAGACCTTGGGCATGAACGTCCACTTGAGCGCCGTCGGGAAGCCCGCGCCGCCGCGGCCGCGCAGCCCCGAGCCCTTCACCTCGTTGGTGATCCAGTCCCGGCCCTTGTCGATGAACCCCTTCGTGCCGCTCCAGGCGCCGCGCTTGCGCGCGCCTTCGAGGTGCCAGTCGTGCAGCCCGTAAAGGTTGGTGAAGATGCGATCCTTGTCTTCGAGCATCGTCTACTGCTCCCCGCCGGGTGTCTTGGGTGTGCGCGGCTTGCGCGGCGACTTGCCGGCATCGAGTTTGCCGGCGGGCGATTCCGCCCCCGTCGCGTCCTCGCGCATGGCGCGGTTCGGCTGCCCGTCGGCGTTCGCGGCACCACGGCGGCGCTCGGCTTCGGCCCGCGCCTCCGAAACTTTCGGCGCGCCTTCCGGCTCGTTGAGGGCGGGTGCCCCTTCCTCGCCGACCTTGCGCTTGCGGCCCGGCGTCGTCGGCGGCGAACTAGCCGCCGCTGACGTCTTCTCCGCGCTGACGGTTGCGGGCGGCGCTTCCGGCGCGGCCTTGGGTGCTGCCGCAGCGGCCGGCGCGGGCGCGGGTGCAGGCGCGGCGGCAGGAGCCGGTGCGGCAGGAGCGGGCTCCGGCGGCGGCGGGAACGGCCGGTAGGTCCGCTCGGCGGTCGGCTCTTGGAGCAGCGTGGTCGGGCCGCCCTCCGCCGCAGAGAACTGCCGCGGGATCTGCGGGCCCGGCTTGATCGAGGCGCCCTGCCCGGCTTCGAAGGCGTCGATGATCTTCTCGAAGCTCTCGACCGTCAGGTCTTCATAGGTGTCGTTGCCGATCGCGATCATCGGCGCGTTCACGCAGGCCCCGAGGCACTCGACCTCCTCCCACGAGAGCGTTCCCGCTTCGTTGGTCGTGAGGGGTTCGTGATTGATCCGGTGCTGGCAGACCGCGATCAGCCGCTCGGCGCCCCGCAGCATGCACGGGGTCGTCCCGCACACCTGGATGTGCGCCCGGGTGCCCGCAGGCTTGAGCAGGAACTGGGTATAGAACGTCGCCACCTCGAGCACGCGGATGTAGGCCATGCCCAGCATGTCGGCGACCTTTTCGATCGCTGCCCGCGTCACCCAGCCTTCCTGCTCCTGCGCGCGCCAGAGCAGCGGAATCACCGCCGATTGCTGCCGGCCGGCCGGATACTCGGCGATCTTGGCTTCTGCCCAGCGCGCGTTTTCGGCCGTGAAAGCGAAGCTCTCCGGCTGCAGGGCGGCATCGGCAAGGCGACGAACAGACATCAGGCACCAACCTTCGGACGGCGCGAGCGCGGGGCGGCAAGGAACGCCGCCCGGTCACGCAGCAGCGCGCTTTCCAGCATTTCGAACACGTGCCGCTCGAGCCGCGTGGCGTAGTACGCCCCGAACAGGGCCGGTAGCACCATGAGCACCGAGAGCTCGAGATGGCTGAACTCGTAGGCGGCGGTCACCTCACCCTCGAGCGCCAGCGCCGGCACGAACAGCAGCGAGAAGACCGCGCTGCGCAGCAAGGCGGCGATCAGCACGCCCCAGTAGAAACGGTTGCTCCCGCCCGGGAAATTCGCCGGCCGCCGCCGCTTCAGCAGCACCTGCCCGAAATCCATCAGCATGCCAATGCCGATGGCGATGAGCGGGAACAACAGCATCAACGGAAGGTTGGGCATGGACGTATGGCGCCTCGGGTCGGGGTTAGTGAACGGGCTTGCAACAATGGGTTTTTACGTCGCGGGAACTCGGCGTCTCCGCAACGAAGCACAGCGCTATGGCAGTCAGGGCCGCGACCCGGCTCATCGATCGACCTCGCCAAAGACGATGTCGAGCGAGCCGAGGATCGCGGTCACGTCGGCGAGCAGGTGCCCGCGCGTCAAAAAGTCCATGCCGGAGAGGTGCGCAAAGCCCGGCGCGCGGATCTTGCACCGGTACGGGCGGTTCGTGCCGTCCGAGACGAGATAGACGCCGAACTCGCCCTTCGGCGCCTCGACGGCCGCATAGACCTCCCCGGCCGGAACCTTGTAGCCCTCCGTATAGAGCTTGAAGTGGTGAATGAGGGCCTCCATCGAGGTCTTCATCTCGCCACGCTTCGGTGGCACCACCTTGCCGTCCGTCGAGGAAACTGGCCCCTTTCCATCGGGCGAGTTCAGCAGCGCAATGCACTGCTTCATGATGCGGACGGACTGGCGCATCTCCTCCATGCGGACGAGGTAGCGATCGTAGCAGTCGCCGTTCTTGCCGATCGGAATGTCGAACTCGAGCTGGTCGTAGCACTCGTAGGGCTGCGCCTTGCGCAGGTCCCAGGCGGCGCCCGAGCCACGCACCATCACGCCCGAAAAACCCCACTTCCAGGCGTCCTCGAGCGAAACCACGCCGATATCGGCGTTGCGCTGCATGTAAATGCGGTTGCCGGTGAGAAGCTTTTCGAGATCGTCGCAGACCTTGAGGAAGGGATCGCAGAACGCCTCGATGTCGTCGATCAGCTCCTGCGGCAGGTCCTGGTGTACCCCGCCCGGCCGGAAATAGGCGGCATGCATGCGGCTTCCCGAGGCGCGCTCGTAGAACACCATGAGCTTTTCGCGCTCGTCGAACCCCCAGAGCGGCGGGGTCAGCGCGCCGACGTCGAGCGCCTGCGTGGTGATGTTGAGGATGTGCGAAAGGAGCCGGCCGATTTCGGCGTAGAGCACGCGGATCAATTGACCGCGGAACGGCACTTCGAGCCCGAGCAGCTTTTCGGCCGCGAGGCAGAAGGCGTGCTCCTGGTTCATCGGCGCCACGTAGTCGAGCCTATCGAAATACGGCACGGCCTGGAGGTAGGTCTTGTACTCGATCAGCTTTTCGGTGCCGCGGTGCAGCAGGCCGATGTGCGGGTCGACGCGCTCGACCACCTCGCCGTCGAGCTCGAGGACGAGGCGCAACACCCCGTGCGCCGCCGGATGCTGCGGGCCGAAGTTGATGGTAAAATTACGGACTTCTGCTTCAGACATTCGGGGCGCTCCGGACCGGCACATCCGTTCCGGTCTTGTACTGGACTGCAACGGCCAGCGTCATTGCTTCATTCCCAACATCGCGGTCGCGGCAATCGACAACCGCCTTTCGGTCGGCGCTTCCCTCATTCACGTCACGACTTCTTCTCGTCGCCCGGCAGCACGTAGTCGGTTCCTTCCCAGGGCGACAGATAGTCGAAGCTGCGGAATTCCTGGGGCAGTTTCACCGGCTCGTAGACCACGCGCTTGCGCTCGTCGTCGTAGCGGACCTCGACGAACCCGCTCAGCGGAAAGTCCTTGCGCAGCGGATAGCCGTCAAAGCCGTAGTCGGTGAGGATGCGCCTGAGATCCGGGTGGCCGGAAAACAGCACCCCGTAGAGGTCATATGCTTCCCGCTCGAACCAGTCGGCGCCGGGAAAGATCGACGTGATCGAGGGCACCGGCGACGTGTCGTCCGTGGTGACCTTCACCCGCACCCTGAGGTTCCGATAGGGGCTGAGCAGGTGGTAAACGATGTCGAAGCGCTCGGCGCGGCCGGGATAGTCGACCCCGCACACGTCGATGAACGAAACGAAGCGGCAATTCGCGTCATCATGCAAGAACCGGATGACGTCGACGATGGCGTCGCGCTGGGCGGAAACCGTCAGCTCGCCGACCGCAAAGGCCTGGCTGACGATCTTGTCACCCAGCTTCTCAGCAATGTAGGCGCCCAGTTCGGTGAGCGCCGTGGTCCGTGCCGCCTGGTCCATCGATTATCTCTCGATCGTCCCGGTGCGGCGGATCTTCTTTTGCAGCAGCAAAAGGCCGTAGAGCAACGCTTCCGCGGTCGGCGGACAGCCCGGCACATAGATGTCGACCGGCACCACGCGGTCGCAGCCGCGCACCACCGAGTACGAATAATGATAGTAGCCGCCGCCATTGGCGCAGCTGCCCATCGACACCACGTAGCGCGGCTCCGGCATCTGGTCGTAGACCTTGCGCAGCGCCGGTGCCATCTTGTTGGTGAGCGTGCCCGCAACGATCATCACGTCGGACTGGCGCGGCGAAGCGCGCGGCGCCAGCCCGAACCGCTCGACGTCGTAGCGCGGCATCGACATCTGGATCATCTCGACCGCGCAGCAGGCGAGGCCGAACGTCATCCACATCAGCGAGCCCGTGCGGGCCCAGTTGATGAGGGCTTCGCTCGAGGTGACGAGGAAGCCCTTGTCGGCCAGCTCGTCATTGATATCGGTGAAGAAGGGGTCCGTGGAGCCGATCGGCTTGCCGGTCCGTGGGTCGATGATGCCCTTGGGCTGCGGCGCGACGAGCGTTCCGGTGTTGTCGCTCAATCCCATTCCAGCGCCCCTTTCCGCCACTCGTAGATGAAGCCGACGGTCAGCACGGCGAGGAAGATCATCATCGACCAGAAGCCGAACCAGCCGACGTCCTTGAACGCCACGGCCCAGGGAAAGAGGAAGGCCACTTCGAGGTCGAAGATGATGAAGAGAATGGAGACCAGATAGAAGCGGATATCGAACTTCATTCGCGCGTCATCGAACGCGTCGAACCCGCATTCATATGCCGATACCTTTTCAGGGTCGGGCCGCTTCACGGCAATGAGAAACGGCGAAACCAGCAGGGCGGCGCCGATCACGCCGGCGAGCCCTATGAAAAGGACGATCGGCAGGTAGTTGCTGAGCAAATCCGTCATACGTCAGCCTATCGCTGTTCGCGGCCTTCGGAGGCCGGCAAAGCGGCGGTTCCGCGGGCAATTTGGGCGCGCGAACCAGCGCTTCAGAAGATGGCTAGGGCTTATCCGGTCGCCACCCCGGTTTCAAGGAAAAGAAAACATGACCTATGTGGTCAGCAATTGAGGCGCGCCGACCCTGCCGGATTGGATGAAAACGCCCGCGTCCGCACCGGGCCGGAGCCCTGCAGTCAGTGGACGATCGCGGCGCGGGGCGCCTGCGGCTTATTGGAAATGGAAGAGGAGGCCGGCCTGGACCTTTGCCGCGCCGAAACCGCTGCCCCAGGCGCCGATGCCCTGCACCTCGCCCTTGACGCTCAGCGAGTCGGTGAGCGCGTACTCGCCGCCGCCGCCGAGCAGGTAGCTGGGGTTTCCCGCGGCCCAGCCGGTGCCGACCTCGCCATAGGCGAGGAACGCGGGCATGACCACCACGCCGCCGCGTCCTAGTGCGAAGAAGTCGAAGGTCGACGACGCACTCGACCCCATGAGCCAGTCGCCCTGGAACTCGACACCCGCGAGGATCGGATCGTCGACGCTGAAGTTCACGCCGGCAACCACCCCGACCGAACTGCTGCCGAGGCTACCGCCCAGTATGCCGGCGCCCTGCGCCCCGAGATAGAAGCCTTCGAACTGGAACGCCGCGGGATTGTAGGCCGGTGCCGGCTGCATGGGCGGGTACATGTCCGCCGCCTGCGCGGATGTCGCCAGAAAAGCGAGGGCGAGACCGCCGAGCACAGCACCGATACGCATGGCACACCATACGGAGCAAAAGACCTGGGCTGCCATTGTCGGCGTCACCGCCGAGGGCGGCAAGACAATTGCCTCAAATTTTAGGGATCGCGGTGAACGATTGGTAACCAGCGGCCACGCCCGGCGCCGGGTGTGGCCACGCCGAGCTAGAAGTGGAACTGCGCCCCGAGCGTGAACTGGTCCTTGGCGTCGCTGCCGCTGGTCGGGAAGCCATGCAGGTACTGCGCCCGCAGGGAGAGCGCGTCCGTCACCGCGTATTCGAGCCCGCCCCCCGCCAGCACGTCGCCCGCGCCGGCATTGGGATCGAGCCCGAAACCCGCTGCACCGTACGCGACGAGGTTGTCGGTGAGCAGCACCCCTGCCCGGCCGATGCCCTGGACATAAGGCGTCGCCCCGGCACCGTTGTCGAGCCCGACCACGGCCACTTCAGCCCCGGCGAGGACGAAATTGAAGGTCGTGTTGACGCCGAGATCGACACCGCCCCCAAGCGCATCGCCCGAGGCGGCGCTCTTCTGATAGGCGCCGAAGACACCGGCGTAAAACCCGCTCCAGTCGTAGCCGGGGGAAGCCGTGGTGACGGGAAGCGACTTGTCCGTGCTGGTGGAATAGCCGATGAGGTCGGCCGCCATCGCCCCGGTCGAAACGACCAGGGTGGCTCCAAACGTGGCCAAGACCAACAGACGACGCATCCCAAACCCTTGTTTTACCCGTAACGGCGGCGAGAGCCGCCGGTTGCGGGACGGCCCAACGTGCGGGGCCGATGGGAAAGAAATGGGTCGCCGGCGCGTCGAAAACAAGGCGCGCACCGGCGTTGCCGGAAAGCTACATCAGTTGCGGCTTGGGGTCGAGGGACTCGCCGCCAACAGCGGCATCATCTGCATCAGGGTCTTCCGCGTCGTCACCGGCGACGCTTTCCCAGGCGACTTCGAAATGCCCGCGCCCGTCCGGGACCATCACCTGCAGCTTCTTGTGCACGTCGCCGAAAACCTCGGCCAGCCGGATCGCGCCGTCCGTTGCCTCGCTGAGCTCGTCAAACGGGCCGAATGGCTTGCCTTCGCAGTCCACCCACCATTTGCCCATACTTTCGACCACCAGATACCAGGTGCTCACCGCCATTTGGATTGCCCTCCGCAGCGACTCGTCCACCACCGCGACCATTTTGCCAAAACGCGCGCACATTGAGGCGGCCAAAAGGCCAGCAATTTCAGTGAATTGCACAATTCGTATTAGGAAAGCGCGCGGAATTGTGGCAGCGCCGCAAGCCGCCCGCGGCATGGGTGGGTCGGCCCCGGCGCCCTCGTCGACCCGCTGCCCCAGCCGCCATTGGCCGCGTTGACATCGCTGCCCTGCTGCGTTACCGATCCCGGCAACTGAGCAAGTGAATAATTCACTTGCTGACTTGGGAGCGGTTTTGAAACTGGTCGTGAACGATCGTTCGCGGGGCCTCGAGTCCCTCGCCGAGCACCTCATGCAGGGCGTGCTGGAGCTCGTCCGCGCGCAGGGCCTCGAGCCAGGCGACCGCCTGCCGAGCGTCAAGGAGCTCGCCGAGCGCTTTTCGGTCGCAACGCCCACGATGCGCGAGGCGCTGCGCCTCCTCGAAATGGCGGGCAACCTCGACATCCGCCATGGCTCGGGCATCTACCTGCGCCGTCCCGAAGCGCGCGTCATGTTGTCGAACCCCTACGCGCGTTCGCTCGACACCAACACCATCCTCAACCTGCTTCAGGCGCGGCTGGTGATCGAGCCGCCGGTGGCCGAGCTCGCGGCGCTCAATGCGACCGACCGCCACCTCAGCGAGCTTGCGGACCTGCTCGAGGACGCCGAGCGGCACCTTTCGGGACACGACACCGCCGACGCGGTGCTCGGGGTCGCCAACATGCGGTTCCACCGCGGCATCGCGGACGGCGCGGGCAACTCGATCCTCGCCGATGTGGTGTTCTCGCTGACCGAGGTTCACATCAAGGAGCAGATGGCCGTCCTTGACCTCTACAACAACCGCGTGCGCGACCACGAGCAGCACAAGCTGATCCTCGAGGCATTGCTGCGGCGGGAGCCGGCGGAGGCGCGCCGGCTGATGACCGACCATATCGCCGACGTGATCGGCGTCATCCAGGACAAGCTCGAAGTCACCAAGGTGGAAGCGGGCTGACGCTGGTCTTTTTGAGCCGGGAATGAAGACGCTCCCAGAGAGAGCGCGACAACACCGGCGAGCAGGAGGTAGCGATGGGGAAGATCCGTACGATTCTGGTGTGCAATCATTCGCACACCGACATCGGTTTCACGGACTACCAGGAAGTGGCGTTCCGCCAGCATGGCGAGTTCATTGAACAGGCCCTGGACCTGATCGAGGCGACGGACAGCTATCCTGATCCTGCCCGTTACCGCTGGACATGCGAGACGACCGGCCCCCTCGTTCGCTGGCTGAGGAACGCCGACAAGGCGCAGATCGAGCGCTTCCGGCGCTGGCACGCCGCCGGCCGCATCGACGTCGCCGCCATGCAGTACAACCTGACGCCGCTCCTCAACATCGAACAGATGTTCCGCAGCCTCTATCCGCTGCGCGCGCTGCGCGACGAGTTCGGCTTCTCGATCGAGTCGGCGATGCAGGACGACGTCAACGGCGTCTCCTGGCTCTATGCCGACCTCCTCGCCGAGCTCGGCGTCTGGTTCTACTCGGCCGCCATCAACCCGATCCGTGGCGCCCGGCCACGGCCGTTCCCCGGTGCCTTCTGGTGGGAGGGTCCGAGTGGCAAGAAGGTGCTGGCGTGGAACGGCTACCACTATCTCTTCGGCCGCAGCCAGGCCGGCCTCGGCAACTGGGACCTGGTCGACCGTTTCCTGCCCAAATGGATCGACCAGCTCGAGGCAGACGACAACTACCCCTTCGATTTTCTCTATTGTGAAGCGACGCACCCCGTGCGCGTCGACAACGGGCCGCCCGATCCGCGCATGCCGGAATTCGTCAGGCGCTGGAACGAGAGCGGCCGCCCCTATGAGATGAAGTTCGTCACGACGACGGAGTTCGGCCGCCTGCTGCGCGAGCGCCACGCCAACGCCATCGGCACCCAGCGCGGCGACTGGACCGACCACTGGACCGACGGTCCGGGATCGTCGGCGTACGAAACCGGCGTCAACCGCGGGACCCACGAGATCATGGGAGCCGCCGAGGCGATCGACGCCTGGCTCGTGGCCCGGGGCGGCGCCCGTCCCTGGCAGGCGGCCCGCGCGGCGCGCACCTATGAGGACATGACGCTCTACGACGAGCACACATGGGGCGCCTACTCCTCGATCGAGGCGCCGGATTCGCTCTTCTCGCAGGCGCAGTGGAACCGCAAGGCCGGCTACGCCTTCACGGCCGCCATGGAGGCGCACGACCAGCTGGCCCGCGCCGCCAACGCGCTGGCCAAGCCGCTCGGCACCAAAGGCCCCGAGGGCATCTTCAATCTCGGCGATCTCAAGCCCGAAGAAGCCTTCAAGCCGTCGGGCATCGAGGAGGTCCTCGTCATCAACACCCTGCCCTGGGAGCGTGAGGTGCTGGTCGAGGAACCCGAGCCGCGGGGCGGCGCGGCGCCGGTCGGCATTCTCGACGCCTTTTTCAACCGCGGCAGTTCCTGGGGCGGCGCCCGGCCCATTCCCGCGCTGCGCCGGATTGCCGGTCGCGTGCCCGCGTTGGGCTATGCCTTTCTGCCCATTGCCGCGCCCGACCAGTCGGACCTCAAGGTCGCCCCGGGCACGCTGGAGAACCGCTACTTCCGCCTCACTGTCGACCCGCGGACCGGCGCGCTGAGCAGCTTCTTCGACAAGGAGCAGGGCCACGAGTTCGCCGCCACCTACCAGGGCTGGCAGCCCGGCCAATACATCTACGAAGAGGTGGATTCGCCTGAGGACCGGCTCGCGATCAACAACTACGATTTCTCCCATCCCGATTTCTTCGTCGGCCATCGGGATACGCCGTGGAAGCGGCAGGTCGCGACCCGCGTCCGCGTCGGCGCGCCGAAAGTCGAGCAGGGCCGCGCCTCGATTTCCGTCGAGATCGAGGCTCCGGGCATCAACGGCGGGAGCGTCACCTACTGGCTCGACGCCGGCAGCCGGACCGTCGGGGTCGACTGGCTGATCGACAAGCTCGACCATCCGGCCGCCGAAGCGGTGTTCGTTGCCTTCCCGTTCAACCTCGAGGGCAAGGACTTCCTGATCGACCTCAACGGCATCCCGGCGGTACCCAACCGCGACCAGCTCGATGGCGCCGCCAAGGACTGGTACCCGCTGCAGCGCTGGGTGGACGTCAGTGACGCACGCCGTGGCGTCACCCTGGTGCCGCTTGATGCGCCGCTGGTCAATCTCGGCGGCATCACCACCGGCAAGTGGAACCGGACCCTCGAGCCCGAGGGCCCGACCATCATGTCCTGGGCGCTCAACAATCACTGGATGGTCAACTTCAAGGTATCGCAGAGCGGGCGCATCCCGCTGCGCTACCGCCTGACGACGCACGCCGGCCCGGCGGATCCGGCGGCCGCGGCGCGCTTTGCGGCCGAGGTTTCAGTTGCGCCGGTGGTGTTGCGCGACATCGCGCCCAGCGGGAGACGCAGCGACAGCTTTTTCAGCGCGGACCCGGGCCAGCCCCTGCTCGTTACATGCAAGCCGGCCGAGGATGGCCACGGGATCGCGCTGCGCCTGCAGAATCTGTCGTCGGGCCCGATCGATGCCGGCGTGCGCTTTTCCCGCGCCCCCGTCCGGGCCCAGCGCAGCGATCCCATCGAGCACCCGACCGCAACGCTCAACCTTGCCGGCAATCGCCTGACGGTGGCGCTCGCGCCGCTCGAGATCGCGACGGCTCTCGTCGATTTCGGCCCCTAGGGCCAACCCCATCCCGCTCGAGACACATGGCTCGGCGAAGGAGGATGCCCGAAGGGGCATGGAGACAATGAAATCAGGAACGGAGGAGACGCCAACATGCATCTGATCAAACGGCTCGCCATGGCGGCGGGCTTGCTCGCGGCCATGGCCGGCCCGTCGCTGGCCCAGACCGTCGATTTCTATCACGACAAGGCAAACTGGGAGGATGCGTTCAACGCGGCCCTCGCCAAGTCGCCGGTGCCGGTCAAGGTCACGCCCTATGCCGACACGAGCTCCTACCAGGCGGCGGTACGCGCCTCGCTCAAGACGCCCTCCGCACCTGGCCTCTTCACCTGGTGGTCCGGCTACCGGATGAAGGACCTGGTCGACGCCGGCCTCGTCGCCGACGTGAGCGACATCTGGAAGAAGTACACCGACGCCGGGCTCTATGCGCCGTCCCTTGCCGATGGCTATACCTTCAACGGCAAGATCTACGCCATTCCCGACAACATCGCCTACTGGGTGGTGTTCTACAACAAGAAGGTCTTCGACCAGTACAAGCTGTCCCCGCCGAAGACCTGGGACGACCTCGAGAAGATCAACGCGACCTTGAAGCAGAACAATGTGACGCCGTTCGGCGCCACCATCGACGGCCGCTGGCCGGCGTTCATCTGGTTCGAGGAATTCCTGATCCGGCAGGATCCCGATCTCTACAACAAGCTGATGAACGGTGACGCCAAGTACACCGATCCCGGCGTCAAGCAGATGTTCGCCAAGTGGAAGGAGTGGATCGACAAGGGCTACTTCACCGACCCCTCGACGAGCTTCGGCACCTCGGGCGGCAACACCATGGCGGCGCAGTTCGCCCAGGGTAAGCTCGCCATGATCCTCGTCGGCACCTGGTACATCTCGACGCTGACCGGGGCCGGCATGGACGCCAACGACATCGGCGCCTTCATCATGCCCAACGAGAAGCCGGACATGAAGCCGGCGCTGATCGTCGAGTCCGGCCCGATCCTTCTGGCGCAGAACTCCTCGCAGAAGGCCGACGCCATGAAGGTCGCCGACTACTGGATGTCCGCCGAGGCGCAGCAGGCCTGGGTCGACGCGCAGGACTTCCCGCCGATCAACAAGGACGTGAAGGCCAAGTCGGCGCTCATCACCGACATCAGCAAGACGGTGCTCGACGGCAAGTACCAGGCGATCAATCGCTTCTGGGAGGCGACGCCGACCGACATCGCCGAGGCCGCCGTCGACGAAATCGGCAACTTCATGGTGCACCCGGATACCGCCGACCAGGTGGAGCAGAACCTCCAGACGCTGGCCGACAAGGTCTGGGCGACCCAGAAGAAGTAGCAAACCAAAACGCCGGCGCCGCTCGAGCGGCGGCGCCGGTCCCCTTTCGGAAACGGATGGAGCGATGACGATCACCAGCATCCAGCGCGGGCGTGAAGCCGCCAGGGTCTCACCTTCGACCGCGCGGCTGGTCGGCCGCATCGAACCCTATCTCTACGTCGTGCCGGCCGCCCTGTTCGTGGCCGCGTTCCTCCTCTACCCGGTGGTCGTCACCATCTGGCAGAGCCTGACGCACGACGACGGCATCAACCCGCCCGTGTTCGTCGGGCTCGACAATTTCCGCAACCTGTTCGCCGACGGCCACTTCCTGGTCTCGCTGCAGAACACCATCATCTGGACCATCGCGGCGGTCGCCTTTCCGGTGACGCTCGGCCTTGCCTTCGCTATCACGCTCAACAGCGTGCGCTGGTCCAACGTCTTCAAGACCATCATCTACCTGCCCGCCACGGTGAGCGCGGCGGCGGTCGGCATCCTCTTCACCTACGTCTTCGCCTTCGACAACGGCGCCCTCAACGCGATCGTCAACGCGCTGGGCTTCAAGAGCATCCGCTGGCTCTTCGAGGCCCCCATCAACACCTGGTCGATGATCTCCGCCTACACCTGGCAGTCGACGGGCCTCAACATGATGCTGTTCCTCGTCGGCCTGCAGGGGCTGCCGCCCGAGCCGATCGAAGCGGCCAAGCTCGACGGCTGCACGGGCTTTGGCCTCGTCTGGCGCATCCTCGTGCCCATGCTCATGCCCTATGTGGTGATCGCGACGCTCCTCGCCGTGGTCAACGGCTTCAAGGTCTTCGACATCATCTGGGTGATGACGCAGGGCGGCCCCGGCCGGTCCTCGGAGACGCTGGCGGTGACGATGTACCGGGAGGGCTTCATCCTCTTCAACCAGGGCTATGGGGCAGCGATCGCCGTCATCATCGGCGGCGCCGCAATGATCTTCTCCTACTTCTATCTCCGCTCCGTCCTCGATCAGGAGAAGCAGGTATGACGGTCGCATCCACCGGTTGGGAAAAGCCGGGCCCGGTGCGCCGCAACGCCGGCTTCGTCGCCGCGGCCATCCTCGCCATCTTCTGGATCGCGCCCATCGCGATCCTGGCGATGAACGCCTTCAAGTCGAAGACCGAGTTCCTGATGACGAGCTCGCTCGCGCCACCGGTCTCCTTCTCGCTCTTCGACAATCTGCAGCACGCCTGGTCGAAGGGACTGTCGAGCGGCTTCTTCAACAGCCTGCTCTATGGCGCCGTGGGGTCGGTCGGGGCCGTCGCCCTCGCCTCGCTCGCCGCCTTCGGCATCGTGCGGCTCAAGATCCCGCACGCCCTGTTCTGGTTCCTGCTGATCTATTCGGGGACGATCTTCCCGTTCCAGATGTACCTGATCCCGCTGTTCCAGGCCTACCTGAACCTCGGGCTCTACGACACCAAGATCGGGATGATCGGGTTTTACATCGCGATCTGCATCCCCTTCTGCACCTTCGTGATGCGCGGCTTCTTCCTGACGGTGCCCTGGGAGATCCAGGAGGCCGCCGCGCTCGATGGCGCGAACTCCTGGACCATCTTCTGGCGCATCATGTTCCCGATGGGCCGGGCACCGGCGATCCTCCTCGTCCTCATCCAGTTCACCTGGATCTGGAACGATCTGCTCTTCGGCCTCGTGCTGTCGAAGTCCGATTCCGTCCGCACCGTCATGGTGGCGCTGGTCGGCATGCAGGGCCTCTACAGCGCCCAGGACGGTCCTTCGGTCATCGCGGCGACGCTGATCTGCAGCGCGCCGACCCTCATCCTCTTCCTTGCCTTGCAACGCTACTTCGTGCGCGGCCTGACGCTGGGTGTCAGCGGCCGCTAGGGGAATACAAATGGACTCCGAATTTGCTGGAAAAGCCGCCCTCGTCACGGGCGGAGCGATGGGCATCGGCGGCGCCGTCGCGGCCCTCCTCGCGGAACGCGGCGCTAGCGTCGCCATCGTCGACCGCGCCGAGAAGGAAGGCGCCGCGCTCGCCGAAAAGCTCAACGGCGCCGGCGGCCGGGCGATCTTCATTGCGGCCGACGTGTCGCAGGCGAGAGACGTCGACGCCGCCGTCGAGAAGGCGGTAGGGGCGTTCGGCGGGCTCGATGTCGTCTCCAACAACGCCGGCATCCAGCGCTACGGCACGGCCGAATCCACCACCGAGCCCGAGTGGGACGAGGTGATGAACGTCAACCTCAAGAGCGTTTATCTCGTCTGCCACGCGGCGATTCCCCACCTCAAGAAGCGGCGCGGCGCCATCGTCAACATGGCTTCGGTACAGGGCTTTGCGACGCAGAAGTCGGTCTTCGCCTATACGACCGGCAAGGCGGCGCTGGTCGGACTGACCCGCAGCCTCGCCCTCGATCTCGCCGAGCATGGCGTGCGCGCCAACGCGGTCGCGCCGGGATCGATCGATACGCCCATGCTGCGCTGGGCCATCAATCTCGACAAGAATCCGGCGGCGCTCGAAAAGACCATCAATGCCATGCACCCGCTCGGCCGGATGGGGCAGCCCCGCGAAGTCGCCGAATGCGTGGCCTTCCTCGCCTCGCCCCGCGCCTCCTTCGTCACCGGCATCACGCTCATCTGCGACGGCGGCCTGCTGCTGCCCATCGCCGGCGCCCCCGCCGACAGCGACGGAGCCAAGTGATGAAGATCACCGACCTTCGCGCGACCACCGTCACGGTGCCGCTCGAGGCCCCGCTGCGCCATTCGAACGGCGCGCACTGGGGCCGGTTCGTGCGCACCATCGTCGAAATCGAGACCGATGTGGGCCTCACCGGCGTCGGCGAGATGGGGGGCGGCGGCGAAAGCGCCGAGCTCGCCATCCGGGGCCTCAAACCCTACCTCCTCGGCCACGACCCGCTGCAGCTCGAGCAGCTGCGCTGGAAGATCATGAATCCCGTGGGCTCGCTCTACAACAACCGCATGCAGCTGCATGCGGCCCTCGAGTTCGCCTGCATGGACGTCGCGGGCAAGTTCCTCAACATCCGGGCCTGCGACCTGCTCGGGGGCGCGCTGCGTGAAGAGGTCCCCTTCGCGAGCTATCTCTTCTACCGCTACCGCGACCCGAAGACCGGCAAGGGCGGCGAGGTGACCCCGGACGAAATCGTGGCGCACACCCGCGACCTCGTGAACCGCTACGGCTTCAAGACCCACAAGCTCAAGGGCGGCCACTTCCCTCCCGACCACGACATCGAGGTGATGCAGGCGCTCGGCGCCGCTTTCCCCGGCGACGGCCTGCGGCTCGATCCCAACAGCGTCTGGGGCGTCGAGGAGAGCGTCCGGGTGGCCAAAGCCATCGCCAACCTCAACAACGAGTATTTCGAGGACCCGACCTGGGGCCTCGAGGGCATGCGCCGGCTGCGCTCAATGATCGATATCCCGACCGCGACCAACACGGTCGTGGTGAATTTCGAGCAGCTTGCCGCCAATGTGCGCCTCAACGCGGTCGACGTGGTGCTGCTCGACACCACCTTCTGGGGTGGGCTGCGCCAGGCCTACAAGGCCGGCCAGGTGCTGGAGACGTTCCAGCTGGGCGCCGCGGTCCATTCCTCCGGCGAGCTCGGGGTGCAGCTCGCGACCATGCTGCATCTCGGGGCGGCGCTCCCCAACCTCAGCTTTGCCGCGGACGCGCACTACCACCACCTCACCGACGACATCATCAAGGGCGGCAAGCTCCAGTACAAGGACGGCAAGATCGCCCTGCCCAAGGGGCCGGGGCTCGGCGTCGAGATCGACCGCGACAAGCTCGCCCGCTACGCCGAGCTCTATAAGGAACTCGGTGGCTATACCTACGACCGCGACCCGGGCCGGCCCGGCTGGTACGCCGTCATGCCCGAGCGCAACTACGCCGACCCCCGCAAGGGCGGTGACATGCCACCGGCCTAGCCAATACCAATCCCCACGCTCCCGCCATCGCTTCCTCCCGCCGCCCGAGACCCTCGATGATCAAGGAAATCTACTTCGTCCATCACAGCCACACCGACATCGGCTATACGCACCCGCAGCCGGTCGTGCTGGAGCTGCACCGCCGCTTCATCGAGGAGGCGCTCGACATCGCCGAGGCGACGGCCGGCTACGACGACGAGAGCCGCTTCAAGTGGACCTGCGAGGTCACCGGCGTCACCGAGGAGTGGTGGAAGCGGGCCGACAACCGCAACCGCGACCGGTTCCTCGCGGCGGTGAAGCGCGGCCAGTTCGAGGTCGCGGGGATGAGCTGGCACATGACCCCGCTCATGGACCACAACATGGTGGTCGACGTTCTCAAACCGGTAAAATTCTTCCGCGAGCTCGGCATCCCGGTGCGTTCGGCCATGAACACCGACGTCAACGGGCTGCCCTGGGGCGTCGTCGACGCCCTCCTCGACCACGGCATCACCGGCATCTCGATGGCCGTCAACGAGCATTTCGGGCACAACCTCGCGCCCTGGCCGCGGGCGTTCCGCTGGCAATCGCCGGAAGGCCGCACCATCACGGCCTACAACGGCTTCATCTATGGCGTGACGAGCGACCTCCAGATGGCCGTGCCGGTCGATTTCGAGGCGGCGCAGAAGAAGGTCCCCGCCTGGACCGCGCTTTGGGAGAGCCGTGGCTACCCGCACGACTTCCTGATGATGCAGATCACCAATGTGCGCTACCACGACAACGGCTCGCCCCAGCCCGCCCTGCCCGACTTCATCCGGCGCTTCAACGCCACCAACCCGCCGGTCCGCCTGCGCTTCGTGACGCTGTCGCAGTTCTTCGACCGGATGCGCGCCGAGCCGGAAAACCTGCTTCCCGTCCGCCGCGGCGACTGGACCGACTGGTGGAATTTCGGCGCCGGCTCGACCGCGCACGAAACCGCGCAATCAGCCCGCGGCCAGCGCGATCTCGACGACGCCATGTCGCTTGCCTCGTGGCGCGGCGACAAAGCCCTGAGGTATGAGGAGCATCTCGACGAGGCGCGGCGGGCGCTCGCGCTCTATGCCGAGCACACCTGGGGCGCGGACCGCTCGGTCTGGTACTTCGGCTCGCCCGAGACGCGCACGCAGCAACTCCTCAAGCTGGTCCAGGCGCCGCAGGGCGCGAGCCTCGCCCGCATGCTGCGCCGCGACGGGCTAGAGGCGTTGGCGGCCGACGCCGGCGGCGAGGAGCCGCGCGTGCTGATGTACAACCCGCATCCGACGGCGGTGAAGCGGTCGCTCCGCCTGCCCTACCTGCCGCCGCTTGCTGGTGCCCCCGCCCCCGGCCGCATCCTCGGCATCGAGGAGTTCGTGCCGCACGGGCCGAGTTCGCACCGCATCCAGCGCCAGGACGTGCACATCACCGACCTGCCGGACGACCGGGCCTACTGGAGCGAGGCCGTCGAGGTGCCGCCCCTTTCCTACGTGACGATGCCGGCGGCCGATCTCGAGCCGGCCCCGACGGATGCGCTCTCGGCCGAAGACGGCGCCCTGTCTAACGGTCTGGTCACGCTGAAGCTCGACCCCGTGAGCGGCGCCCTCACTTCCCTCCAGCGGGAGGGTGTCGAGTACGCCGGCAACGGCCGGGGCGGCCTCGCTTTCGGGGTTCCCGTGCTGGAAGTGGTCGTGGCCGGCACGCGCGATGCGATCTTCGATCGCATCCAGGTCGAGTCGCCCGATTGGCACGAGGCCTGGCACAAGGACTGGCAGGCTGAGCGCACCGCCGCCAAGCTGGACGGCGCACCCGAGGCGGTGGTCGACCGCGGCCGCGCGCAGATCGCCCAGCGCTTCGTCCTGCCCAATGGCGACAAGCTTCGCGTCACCTATCGCCTCGTGCCCGGGGATGCGGCCGTCGAACTCGAGGTCGTGCTCGACAAGCAGCCGATCGCGGCGCCGCACGCCCTCTACCTGCCGCTGCCGACGAGTTTCGATGCCGGGTGGGACTGCCATTTCGAAACGGGCGGCGCGGCGGTCAGGCTCGATGACGAGCAACTCCCCTACGCCAGCCGGCACTACATCACGGCACAGCGCTGGATCCGCATTGCCGATGGCGCCCGTGAACTGGCCGTCGCCTGTCCGGACGCGCCGCTCTGGCAGGTCGGCGGCTTTACCTATGGCCGCTTCCAGGACCCCGATGGTCGCGTGACCCGCGAGAACCCGACACTGCTCGCCTGGCTCACCAACAATTACTGGATGACCAATTTTCAGGCGGACCAGGGCGGCGAGACGCGCTTCACCTTCAGCCTGCTGCCCGGGCCTCGGCAGTCGCTTGCGGCCTCTGCCCAGAAGGCCGTCACCTACGCCCGGCCGCCTGTGGCACACGTCTATGCCGGCCGTGGCCCCGTCCGGCGCGAAGCCGGCTCGCTCCTCGCCCTCGATCTCGGATCGCTGCTGCTGACGCGCGTCGAGCGCGAGGGGAACACCATCGGACTGACAGTGCTCAACGCCGAGGACGCGCCGGTCCCGGCCCGCATTGGCGCGGGGCTCCTCACCCCCCTCTCCGCCACCCGCACCGGGCTCGGGGGCGAGCCGATCGAACCCCTGCCCCTCGACGGTGGCGCGGTGCGGGCGGCGATTGCGCCCCGCGCCTGGACCCGCATTGCCATCGAGGTGCGCTGAGACCGAGGGCTTGCCGTCAACATCTTGAAACTGCAGCAGAAGTCCCCACCTTCGTGCTGCGGCACGAGCCGCATCGCTTTCTTGCAGAACACCGTGAGGAAGAGATGTCCCATCGCCTGTTCGACGAACCGATCTACCTGCGGCTTCCCGACGGCCATCGCTACAGCGCCTGGAACGTCTGGGAGGCCCTCGACTTCATCGAGCGCTTCTGGACCGGCGAGCGCGACGCGTCTGTCCGTCGCGCGAAGAAGCTGTGCGAGAACGCGCTCGACGGGTGGACCACGGCGGCCAAGGCGCGTGCCGCCGTCGTAGAGGCGGCGCGTCGCGCTGGCCTCCTGGCCACCTCGGATGCCGCCGCTGAGCGGCGGGCCGGCGGCGGCCGCCGCGATGCCGCACAAGCCTCAGACCAGGGCGCAACCCTTTGACGGAGACCCGCCCGCGGCGGGTCTCATCGGGATCACTGGCTGACGCTGTTTTCTCCGTGCAGTGCCAGCGCTCCCGGATCGACCCGGGTATCGAGGCTGCGCAGCGCCTCGAGGATTTCGTCGACCTCGACCGTGACCCCGCGCGCGAGGCTCCGCAGCGAGGGAAAGTTGGGCAGGGCATGGATGTCCGACGCCCAGTGCGCCAGGAGCGCGCGCTTGCGTTCGAGCGTCAGCGCCGGGTCACTCGCCACCTCCTCCGGCCGGCTGTATCCGGCGAGGTCGGAATCGGTCACCACATCGTCAAATTCATCGGAATCCTCGAACGCCTCAAGGGTCGAAAGGAGATCGAGACTTGTCCTCATGCCACATCCTCCATTGAGCAACATAGAGAGGAAGGAGCGCGCCTGCGCACGCCCCTGATTCCGCCAACCC
>DASZTU010000099.1:0-11811 GCA_035547975.1 Devosiaceae bacterium
TTCGACACGGCCGCGGCACGGGATGCCTACCTCGTCCATCCCGATCACCAGGCGGTCGGGGCGCGCATCGTCGCGGCGGCCGAGGGTGGGCCCGCCGGCATCCTCGTCTTCGATTTCGAGCTGCCGGGTTGAGCCCGAGTCCGCGCCTTCAAGAGCATTTGCTCGCTTGCTGAGCTTGCGCTCAGTTGCGGATTGGCCCTAGAACTTCCCGCGCGGCAGCTTCGGCCGCTTGGTGGGCACGATGACCACGCGACAGGATTCGGGAAGCCGGCGGCTCGACGACGCCGCCCGCGCCGGCTGGCTCTACTACGTGGCCGGCAACAACCAGGAGCAGATTGCCCAGAAGCTGGGCGTGTCGCGGCAGACGGCGCAGCGGCTGGTGTCGCTGTCGGTGAGCGAGGGGCTCATCAAGGTTCGCCTCGACCACCCGATCGCGCGCTGCATGGAGCTGGCGGCTGCGCTCAAGTCGCGCTACGCGCTCGACCTCGTCGAAGTGGTGCCGTCCGACCCCGACTCGCAGTCGACCACATCGGGCGTGGCGGAGGCGGCGGCGGCCGAAATCGAGCGCCGGCTGCGCTCGCCGGAGCCGATCGTCATGGCCATCGGCACCGGCCGCACCCTCAAGGCGGCGATCGAGCAGCTGACCCCGATGGACGCGAGCCAGCACAAGATCGTCTCGCTCACCGGCTCGATCGCCCCGGACGGTTCGGCCGCCTACTACAATGTGATCTTCAACATCGCCAACATGGTCAAGGCACGCAGCTTTCCCATGCCGCTGCCGGTCATCGCCTCCTCGGCCAAGGAGCGCGAAACGCTGCTGCAGCAGCCGATGATCAGGGAAACCATGGCGCTGGCGCAGAAGGCGGACGTGACCTTTGTCGGCATCGGCGACTTTTCGGCCGACGCGCCGCTCTATCTCGACGGCTTCATCAGCAAGGCGGAACTCGCGGCGCTGCAGAAGGCCGGGGCGGTGGCCGAGATCATCGGCCGGGCCTACGACGCCGACGGACGGGTTATCGAAGGCCTCACCAACGATCGCGTGGTGAGCGCCCCCCTGCCCTCGCGTGAAGACAGGCTCGTTGTGGCATTAGCCAAGGGCGAGAGAAAATTGCCCGGTATCCGCGCCGCGCTGAACCGGCGGCTCGTCAACGGGCTGATCACCGACGAGCGCACCGCCGAGCGGCTGCTAGACGGGCGCTAAGCGGCTTTTTCCGCTTGAATTATTTCACCTTTGCCGCAGCACCTTGAGGCACGTGCCTCACGAGGCGCGCGCGATGCTCGCTTGACTTTCGAACCGAAATGTTGAGAAATTGCTCACGACCAAAGCAAATGCTCGCTTTGGATGTTGGGAGGAAATCGATGAAACTGACTCCAGTCCTGCTGGGCACCCTTACGGCTGCGCTGCTTTCCGGATCGGCCTTCGCGGCTACCACGCTCACCATCGCCACCGTCAACAATGGCGACATGATCCGCATGCAGAAGCTGACGGACGACTTCACCAAGGCCAACCCGGACATCCAGCTGCAGTGGGTGACGCTGGAAGAGAATGTGCTGCGCCAGAAGGTCACCACCGACATCGCGACCAAAGGCGGCCAATACGACATCCTGACCATCGGCACCTATGAAGTGCCGATCTGGGCCAAGCAGGGGTGGCTCGTCGCCCTCGACAATCTCGGGGCGGACTACGACGTCGACGACCTGCTGCCGCCGATCCGCGCCGGCCTCAGCTATGACGGCAAGCTCTATGCCGCGCCGTTCTACGGCGAGAGCTCCTACACCATGTACCGCAAGGACCTGATGGAGAAGGCGGGCCTCACCATGCCCGACAAGCCCACCTGGGACTTCATCAAGCAGGCCGCCGACAAGATGACGGATCGCGCCAACGGCATCAACGGCATCTGCCTCAGGGGCAAGGCCGGCTGGGGCGAGAACATGGCGTTCCTGACCACGCTCGCCAACTCGTTCGGCGCCCGCTGGTTCGACGAGAAGTGGAAGCCGCAGTTCGACCAGCCCGAGTGGAAGGAGGCGATTCAGTTCTACGTCGACCTGATGAAGGCCGACGGGCCCTCGGGAGCGTCCTCCAACGGTTTCAACGAGAACCTGACCCTGTTCCAGCAGGGCAAGTGCGGCATGTGGATCGACGCCACGGTCGCCGGCTCCTTCGTCACCGATCCCAAGGCGTCGACCGTGGCCGAAAATGTGGGCTTCGCGCTCGCACCCGACAAGGGGCTCGGCAAGCGCGCCAACTGGCTCTGGTCATGGGCGCTCGCCATTCCGGCCGGTTCCCAGAAGGCCGATGCCGCCGAGAAGTTCATCGCCTGGGCGACGAGCAAGCACTATCTCGAGCTGGTCGCGGGCAAGGAAGGCTGGGCCAACGTGCCGCCGGGCACCCGGACGTCCCTCTACAAGAACGCGGACTACCTCAAGGCGGCCCCGTTTGCGCAGATGACGCTCGATTCGATCAACGCCGCCGATCCGCAGCACCCGACCGTCAAGCCGGTCCCCTATACCGGCGTGCAGTTCGTCGCGATCCCGGAATTCCAGGGCCTCGGCGACACGGTTGGACAGATCTTCTCGGCGGCGCTCGCCGGGCAGACCTCGGTCGACGATGCGCTCAAGCAGGCGCAGGACGTTGCGACCCGCACGATGACCAAGGCCGGCTACATCAAGTAATCCTCCCCCGTGAAACCGCCCGGGGCCACGGCCCCGGGCGGATCCGGGATCGACGGTTGGGGCTGGCACGCCAGCGCCAATCCTTGATCCTGTCCTCAAGCGATCGGGTCGACGGCGGCACCGGCCATGAGAGCCGGGCCACCGCTCACGGAGGGGGAAGTTGGCCACACGCAATACGAGCAAACTTGCCCGGGCCCTGCTGGCCCCGTCGGTTGCGATCCTCTTCGTCTGGATGATCGTGCCGCTGGTCCTCACGCTCTGGTACTCGTTCCAGACCTATAACCTCCTCAACCCGATCAACACCGGCTTTGCCGGCTGGTCGAACTACTACTACTTCCTCACCGACCCGTCGTTCTTCCAGGCCTTCGCCAACACGCTGATCCTGGTGCTTTCGGTGCTCGCGATCACGGTGATCGGGGGCACGCTGCTGGGCCTCCTGCTCGACCAGCCGATCTTCGGGCAGGGCATCGTCCGCATCCTCGTGATCTCGCCGTTCTTCGTCATGCCGACCGTCGCGGCGCTGGTGTGGAAGAACATGATGCTCGATCCCAATTACGGGATCTTCGCCTGGCTCACGACGCGCTTCGGCATCGCCCCGATCCCCTGGCTGCAGGATTTTCCGCTGTTCTCGGTCATCATCATCGTGGCCTGGGAATGGCTGCCGTTTGCCACCCTCATCCTGCTCACGGCCCTCCAGTCGCTCGACGAAGAGCAGAAGGAGGCGGCGGGGATGGATGGCGCCAACTTCATCCGCCTCTTCTGGTACATCATCCTGCCGCACCTCGCCCGGGCGATCACCGTGGTGATCCTGATCGAGACGATCTTCCTGCTCGGGGTGTTCGCCGAAATTCTCGTCACCACGAGCGGCGGGCCCGGCTACGCCTCCACCAACATCGCCTATCTCGTCTACCACCAGGCGCTGCTCGACTACGACGTGGGGGGCGCCTCGGCGGGCGGCGTCGTGGCGGTGATCCTCGCCAACATCGTCGCCATCTTTCTGGTGCGGATCGTGGGGAAGAACCTCGATGCGTAAGGGGAACCAGATGCCCGCGCGGGTGGGCCATAGCTGCATTTCGACTGGGGAGGTCTGACAATGGCCCGGGCCGTTTCGACACAGAAGAAGTGGGCGTGGACGATCTTCGCCTGGATCGTCGCGCTCCTCATCTTCTTTCCGATCCTCTGGACGATCCTCACCGCCTTCAAGACGGAAGGCGAGGCCATCGCCTTTCCGCCGCACATCATTCCCAACTGGACGCTCGAGAATTTCGTCGAGGTGCAGGACCGCTCCGACTACCTCAAGCACTTCTTCAATTCGGTGGTCATTTCGGTCGGCTCGACGCTGCTTTGCCTCCTGGTCGCGGTCCCGGCGGCGTGGTCGATGGCGTTCTCGCCCACCAAGCGCACGCGCGACATCCTGATGTGGATGCTCTCGACCAAGATGATGCCGGCGGTCGGCGTCCTCGTGCCGATCTACCTGATCTTCAAGAGCCTCAACCTCCTCGACAACCTCTTCGGGCTGACGCTCATCCTGGCGCTCATCGACCTGCCGATCGTGGTCTGGATGCTCTACACCTACTTCAAGGAGATCCCGGTCGACATCCTCGAGGCCTGCCGGATGGATGGCGCGGTGCTCTGGAAGGAGATCGTCTACGTGCTGCTGCCGATGGCGGTGCCGGGGATCGCCTCGACCATGCTGCTCAACATCATCCTCGCCTGGAACGAGGCGTTCTGGACCCTCAACCTCACCGCCGCGCAGGCCGCGCCGCTCACCGCCTTCATCGCTTCCTTCTCGGCGCCCGAGGGGCTGTTCTGGGCCAAGCTCTCGGCCGCCTCGACGCTCGCCATCGCGCCAATCCTGCTGCTCGGCTGGTTCAGCCAGCGCCAGCTGGTGCGCGGCCTGACCTTCGGCGCCGTCAAATAGGGGATACCAATGGGCTCGATCGCGCTCGAAAACGTCACCAAGAGCTTCGGCAACCACACCGTCATCCCGCCGATCAACCTGTCGATCGACGACGGCTCCTTCGTGGTCTTCGTCGGGCCTTCGGGTTGCGGCAAGTCGACCCTGCTCAGGCTCATCGCGGGGCTCGAGGACACCACCTCAGGCGTCATCCGGATCGACGGCGAGGACATGACCGACACCATCCCCGCCAAGCGGCAGCTCTCGATGGTGTTCCAGAGCTACGCGCTCTACCCGCACATGAGCGTCTACAACAACATCGCCTTCCCGCTGAAAATGGCCAATGTCGACAAGTCGATCATCGACCAGAAGGTCAGGGCGGCGGCGCAGACGCTCAACCTTACGGACTATCTCGACCGGCGGCCCCGCCAGCTTTCGGGCGGGCAGCGCCAGCGCGTCGCCATCGGCCGCGCCATCGTGCGCCAGCCCAAGGCGTTCCTGTTCGACGAGCCGCTCTCGAATCTCGATGCGGCGCTGAGGGTGAACATGCGGCTCGAGATTTCGGAACTGCACCAGCAGCTCAAGACCACCATGATCTACGTGACGCACGACCAGGTGGAGGCGATGACGATGGCCGACAAGATCGTCGTGCTCAACGCCGGCAAGATCGAGCAGTACGGCACCCCCATGGAGCTCTATCGAAGCCCGGCGAACCGGTTCGTTGCGGGCTTCATCGGAAGCCCCAAGATGAATTTCATCGACGGCGCGGAAGCGGCTAAATTCGGCGCCCATTCGATCGGCATCCGGCCCGAGCACATGGCCATCTCGACCGGGCAGGGAAACTGGCAGGGCCGCGTGCAGGTGGCCGAGCATCTCGGCTCCGATACCTTCATCCATGTGAGCGTCGACGGCCTCGGCCTCATTACCGTGCGGACGGAGGGCGAGGAGCCGGTCAAGCCGGGGGACATGGTCTGGCTCACGCCCGATCCGGCGCACATCTACCGTTTCGACAAGGCCGGCGTCGCCCTCACGACCCATTGAGTGCCGGTTGCCGGCCGATGCCGAGTGCGGCTATTTCCCTCTTCGTTCAGAGGACCCGAGATGACCACCAAGCTTTCCGCCGCAACGCTCGCCGAAGTGTCCAAGACCGCCGCCGTGCCGCGCTACCGCCGCGCCGACCTCACGGCCGGCATCCTCCACTTCGGGGTGGGCAATTTCCACCGCGCGCACCAGGCGGTCTATCTCGATGAACTGTTCAACCTCGGCGAGAGCCACGACTGGGCGCTGGTCGGCGCCGGTGTTCGCGAGGCCGACGAGGTGATGCGGCAAAAGCTCATGGGGCAGGACCTCCTGACCACGGTGGTCGAGCAGGAGGCGACCCATTCGACGGCGCGCGTCACGGGCGCCATGATCGACTTCATCCGGCCGGGAGATGCCGCGGCGATCATCAACCGGCTCGCCGATTCCGCCATCCGCATCGTTTCGCTGACCATCACCGAAGGCGGCTACTACATCGATCCGGCGACGCAGGCCTTCAATCCCAAGCACCCCGACATCGCCTGGGATGCCGAGCACTTCCATGCCCCCAGGACGGTGTTCGGGCTCATCCTCGCCGGCCTCAAGCGGCGGCGGGACATCGGCATCCCGCCGTTCACGGTGATGAGCTGCGACAACATCCCGGGCAACGGCCACGTGACGCAGAATGCGGTGGTCGGCCTCGCCAACCTGATCTACCCCGAGCTCGCCCGCTGGGTGAGGCAGAACGTCGCCTTCCCCAATGGCATGGTCGACCGGATCACGCCCGCCACCTCCGACCGCGAGCGCACCCTCCTCGCCGACAATTTCGGCATCGAGGACGCCTGGCCGGTGTTCTGCGAGAACTTCAAGCAGTGGGTGGTCGAGGACCATTTCCCGCTCGGGCGTCCGGCGCTCGAGAAGGTCGGCGTGCAGTTCGTCAGCGACGTCGCGCCGTTTGAGCTGATGAAGATCCGCATCCTCAATGGCGGGCACGCCTCGATCGCCTACCCGGCGGCGCTGATGGACATCCACTTCGTGCACGAGGCGATGGAGCATCCGCTCGTTGCCCGGTTCCTCGACAAGGTCGAGCACGACGAGATCATCCCCATCGTACCGCCGGTGCCCGATACCGACCTCGAGGACTACTACAAGCTGATCGAGCGGCGCTTCGCCAACCCCAAGATCGGCGATACGATCACGCGCCTCTGCCTCGACGGCTCCAACCGCCAGCCCAAGTTCATCCTGCCCTCGGCGCGCGACCGGCTGAAGGCGGGTGGGTCGGTGACGGGGCTGGCGCTCGTTTCGGCGTTCTGGTGCCGCTACTGCTACGGCGAGACCGACAGCGGCAAGCCGATCGCGCCCAACGATCCTGAATGGGACCGCCTGCAGGTGCAGGCGCGGGTCGCCCGGAACCGGCCGGAAGCCTGGCTCGAGATGGGCGACATTTTCGGCGAACTGGCGCACGACCCGACCTATGTCGCGGCCTTCACGGCGGCGCTCCGCAGCATCTGGGCGATCGGCACCAAGGCGACGCTCGAAAAATACCTCGCGGGAGAAGCACTGTAGTCGGCCCTCGCATGGGCCGTGGACCTGTTGTCTCCCCGGCGTCGGCACGAGGCTTCCGGACGTGACGCAGGCGGGCGAAACAGCGAGTGCCGCAAGGCAAATGGCTCGGTGATGGGAAAAGGGCGCGGTCCGGTCAAATGAAGCTCGAGAACAAGGTTGCGATCGTCACGGGCGGGGCGCGCGGCATCGGCGCCGCGATCTGCCGGCGCTACGCCGAGGAAGGAGCGCGGGTGGTCGTTGCGGACCGGCGCGAAGCCGAAGGGCAGGCGCTCGCCGCCGAGATCGGCCGCGGCGCCTTCGCCCTCCCCTTTGAAGCCACCGCCATGGACTCGATCCGGGAGCTCGTCGAGCAGACGGTCGCACGGGCGGGCGGCATCGACATCCTCGTCAACAACGCCGCCGTGTTCGATCTCGCGCCGATCCTCGAGATCACCGAGGAAAGCTACGACCGGGTCTTCGCCGTCAACGTCAAGGGACTGCTGTTCACGCTGCAGGCGGTGGCGCGGCAGATGGTCGAGCAGGGCCGCGGTGGCAAGATCATCAACATGTCGAGCCAGGCGGGGCGGCGGGGCGAAGCCCTGGTCGCGGTCTATTGCGCGAGCAAGGCCGCCGTCATCAGCCTCACGCAGTCGGCCGGACTCGGCCTGATCAAAAACAAGATCAACGTCAACGGCATCGCGCCCGGGGTCATCGACACGGCGATGTGGGACCGCGTCGACGCGCTGTTTGCCCAATACGAGAACCGGCCGATCGGCGAAAAGAAGCGACTCGTGGGCGAAGCGGTGCCCTATGGCCGGATGGGGGTGCCGGACGACCTTTCGGGCGCCGCGGTCTTTCTCGCCTCGGCGGACGCCGACTACATCGTGGCGCAGACCCTCAACGTCGACGGTGGCAACTGGATGAGCTGAATGGAGACCGGTTCGCCCGCCGCCGCACGCCCATCCGGACGCGCACATGCCGTCCCGGACCGGCACGGCAATGGCGCGTGAGGCGCCAGCTCCGCCGGAGGGATTGTCGGCGCCCGTCTCGCTGATCATCTTCGATTGCGACGGCGTGCTGGTCGACAGCGAGCCCCTCGCGATGCGGGTCCTGCTCGAGACCATCGCGGCCGAGGGGGTGGAGATCACGCCCGATACGGGGTTTCGCGAGTTTTTGGGGCGCAGCCTTTCGACCGTCGTCGCCAACCTCAACGCCGCCTATGGCCTCCACCTCACCGAGGCCGCCCTCAAGCGGATGCGCGCCAACCTCTACGATCTTTATGCGCGCGAGCTCAAGCCGATGGCAGGGCTTATCGACGCCCTCAGCGAAATCACCGTGCCGGTTTGCGTCGCGAGTTCCAGCAACATGGAGCGCATCCGGATCTCGCTGAGCCTCACGGGGCTCATCGAGCGCTTCGACCCGGCGATCTTTTCGGCCGCTTCGGTGGCCCACGGAAAGCCCGCGCCCGACCTCTTCCTCCATGCCGCCGCGGCAATGCAGGTCCTCCCCGAGGCCTGCCTCGTGATCGAGGATTCGCCGGCCGGGATCGTTGCAGCGCAACGGGCGGGGATGCGGGTCTTTGCCTTCCTCGGGGGCGGCCACGTCGAAGCGGCAGGCCTGCGCGAGGAGGTCGCCGCGCTCAATCCGGATGCGCTCTTCGACGATATGCATGACCTGCCGGGTCTAGTAAGAAAGACGGCAGCGAGGGGGTAGACGAGCCAAATGGGCGAGCTGCTGGTCGGGGTCGACGTCGGCACGGGAAGCGCCCGCGCCGGCGTATTTTCCGCGGCCGGGGCCATGCTTGGGCGGGGCGAGCGTGCGATCGCCATGCGCCGTCCGAGCGCGCGCGTCGCCGAGCACGATTCCGAGGACATCTGGCGGGCCGCCTGTGCGGCGGTTCGGGCGGCGCTCACGGCTTCAGGGGCCCGGGGCCCGGACATCGCCGCAATCGGCTTCGACGCCACCTGCTCGCTCGTCATCCGCGACCGGCGGGGCGCCCCACTCGCCGTCTCCCCCGAGGCGGGCGCCAACTGGGACACCATGGTCTGGCTCGACCACCGCGCCATGGCGGAGGCCGCGGCCTGCACCGCCACCGCCGACGCCGTGCTCGGCAATTTCGGGGGCGTGATGTCCCCCGAAATGGAGATCCCCAAGCTCATGTGGCTCAAGGCGCACAACCCGGCGAGCTGGGCCGCCCTGGGGCACGCCTTCGACCTCGTCGACTTCCTCACGTGGCGGGCAACGGGCTCGCTCGAGCGATCGCAATCGACCCTCGCCAGCAAATGGAGCTGGGGCACCGGCGGGGAGGAGGGATGGCCCCGAAATTTCCTCGCCCGGGTCGGACTCGAGGACCTGACCGAACGGGCGGCGTTGCCGGAAGAAGCCCGCCCGCCGGGGCAGGATCTCGGACCGCTTTTGCCGGAGGCTGCCGCGGCGCTGGGGCTCACGCCTGAGGCGCGGGTCGCGGCCGGGCTGATCGACGCGCATGCCGGGGCGCTCGGCGTCCTGGGGAAACGGGCCGGCGATACCGCGCCGGCACTCTGCCTCATGGCGGGGACGTCGAGCTCGGTCCTCGCGCTCTCGCGCGAGCCGCGGCCGGTGCGGGGCGTCTGGGGCCCCTATCGGGGGGCGTTGCTGCCCGGGCTCTGGCTGCTCGAGGCCGGGCAGTCGGCGACCGGCGCCCTCCTCGATCACGTGATCCGCGGCCATGCCGCCGGTGGCGAGCCGACGCCCGAGCGGCACGCCGCGATCGCCGCGCGCGTGAGCGAACTCGCGTCCGCCGGGGCCGACCCTGCGCCCGACCTTCACGTCCTGCCGGATTTCCACGGCAATCGCTCGCCGCTCGCCGAGCCCGCGGCGCTGGGGGTCATCTCGGGGCTGACGCTCGAGAGCGATTTCGACAGCCTCTGCCGGCTCTACTGGCGAACGGCGGTGGCGCTGGCGCTCGGCCTTCGCCAGAATCTCGAGGCCCTCAAGGGACAGGGCTTTGCGACCGACCGGCTGCTGCTCGGCGGCGGGCATGCCCGGAACGGGCTGCTCCTATCCCTTTATGCCGAGGTGACGGGCGCAACGATCGTCGTGCCCAACACCGATGCACCGCTCCTCGGGGCCGCGATGCTCGCCGCGAACGCCGCCGGCCAGCATCGCGATCTCGTCGCGGCGGCAGCGGCAATGGATCAGGGCGGCAGCGACATGCGGGTCGACGTCGCGCCGCAGAGGCGGGCCGCACGCGAGCGGGACTACCGCATCTTCCTCGAGATGCAGCGCCAGCGCCGCATCATCGCTGGACTGTAGCGCCCTCGACCGCTTACGCCCGCCGCAGCCGCCAGCCCCTCACCTCGAATGGCCTGAGGTCAGGGCCGGGACCACGATCGTAGGGCTCCTCGAGGATGTTGACCGATTCGCCCGCCACCCAGCCGGGCGGCAGGGAGACGCTGAAGGCGCCGCGCCGGCCCGCGGGCTCATAGACGCGCAGCACGAGACCGTTCCCGTCTTCGGCCGGCTTGAGAGCCGAAAGGGCGGCTTCGATACCGGCAGGGGCGAGCGGCGCAACGATGCCCGGCGCAACCCCCGTCGCCTCGGCGACGAGCAGCGGCTGGTTGAGGTCCTCGGCCTCCTCGCGCACCCGCCCCTCCTCCCAGCCGCCCTGGTGCGGCAGGAGCGAATAGGTGAAACGCTGCCTGCCCTCATCGGCGAGCGGGTCCGGATAGACCGGCGAGCGGACGAGACTGAGCCCGAGCACATTGCCCCGGGCGGAGTGGCCGTACTTGGCGTTGTTCAGCAGCGCCAGCCCGAAGCCTGGCTCCGAAAGGTCGGCGAAGCGATGCGCCGGCACCTCGAATTTGGCCTGTTCCCATGACGTGTTGGTGTGGGTCGGCCGCTTCACGACGCCATAGGCGACTTCGAAGGTGGCTTCGCTGGCGCGGACATCGGCGGGCGTCAGGGTGCGGAGGAAAACGCGCCGGTCGTGCCAGTCGAGCTCGGTCTCGATGTCGAGGCGCGGGCTGTTGGCGGCGAGGGCGTAGGTCTGGGTGATGGTCGAGTGGCGATACTTCTTCACCACGCGGATGGCGGCACGGTTGGGTCCGCTCTCGACGAGGGCGATGCTTTCGACCTCCCTCAGTTCCTCGCCGCGCTCGGCATAGTCCTCCTCGATGTCCCAGGCATCCCAGTTGCGCGGCTTGTCGACCGGATAGGCCCAGAGCTGGTTGCCGCGGCCAGCCAGCGCCTCGCGCCCTTCCGGCTTGTGGAAGAGGCTCGCGATGGTGCCGTCCGGCCCGATCTCTACGCGCAGAAAATCGTTCTCGAGATGACTGGCGCCGGCGGTGAGCCCGCCGGAGGGGCGGAGCGCGGCCTTGTCGAGCACGGCAATGGCCAGCGCCGGCACGCGGTCGGCGGTCGCAAGGGTCGATCCGTCGGCGAGGGTCACGCGAAGCGGGCGCTCGCTGAGCGAGGGGTTGACGACCACCAGCGCATCGGTCAGCGCGCCCCTGGGGAGGCGGGCGACAAGGGTTTTGAGGGCCTCGCCCTGCGCCGTCCTGCCGGCATCTATCACCTCGCCCAGCTCGCGCTCGGCGTCCTCATAGACCTCGCGGATCGAGGAGCCCGGCAGGATATCGTGGAACTCGTTCTTGAGCACGACGCGCCAGAGCGGCTCGAGGCTTTGCGGCGCCCCGGCG
>DASZTU010000100.1:0-3738 GCA_035547975.1 Devosiaceae bacterium
CGCTCCTGAGCCCGAGGCGGCGCTCGAGCCGGTTGCCGCGAGCTTCGCGGAAGCGGAAGAACCGCTGCTGCCGATGGGATTGCCGCCAACCGAGGCGCCGGTGCAACCCCCGCCGCTCGCGGACGATCAATGGGTCGAGCCCCTCCCCGAGGCTGCCCCCGGCGGGCGCGGCCTGACCTCGCTCTTCGACCGGCTGATGGACGACCGGGCGCTCTTTGCCCCGCTGCGGCCGGACGAAGACTTTCGCCCACCGGCGCGCGAGGCGAGCGTGGCTGCCGATGCGGTGCCGACCGACGTCCCCCCGCTGCCACCCGAATCGCAAGGGGAGGAGGCGAGCGCCGTTTCCCAGGCCAACGCGCTCGAAAATGCCGAATCGTCGGCCGAGTTGCCGGACTCCGCTGTTCCGGAGAGCGCCGAAGGCGCCCTGCCATCCACAACGGCTGAAGACTTGGAGGCGGAGGAGCGGGCGGCGGAGTTGGCGCTTCCCGCCGAAGAACCGGAAGTGGCCGGCGCGGCGGCAGACGAGGCGGAAGACGTGCCGGCCAGCGTCGAGCTGCCGGAGGCAGCAGAAGCCGCGCCGGAAATAGCGGCGGTCGAGGCGCCTGCCGCCATTGAACCGCCCCCCGAGGGCCCGGTCGAGCCGCTCCCTACCGATGCGGAAATCGCGGCGCCGCCGGCTGACGAGGCACCCGCTCCCGCGCCGCAACTCTTCCGTATCGTCGCGCGGCACATCACGCCGATCTCCGTTGAGGTGGAAGCTCGCGCGCAGCCGCCTGCGGCGATCGTTGTCCCGTCCATCGAAGAGGCTGAGCCCCTCGTCGAGAGCCACATCCAGGAAACCGAGGCGGTCCTCGAGGAGCCTGCGGCGCTGCCGGCGGAATCCCCGGAGCCCGCCAAGCCCGAGCCTCAGCTCGAGGCCGAGGCGACACCCGAAGGACCAGCGGAAACGGCCCGGCCGCACCTCCTGCTGCTGGCGCCCGTCGGCGCCGTCCCCACCCCCCGCCTCCCCGCCGAGGCGGGGCCCACGGCGGCGCCCGCACCGGGCGAAACCTCCACTCCCGTTCCTGCCGCCCAACCCAAGGCGAGCGAGCCGGAAGAGGCAGCAGACGAGGCCGGGAGGCCCGGACCCGACGCAGAGGCGGTCGAACGCGTCTCGCGCTACAATTTCGACGAGCTGTCGCGCATCCTGAACGACCGGGTGGGGAACGGCACACCCGTGCCGGCCAACGGCCCCCCGGCCGCCGCGGCGGGCAGCACTGCACTGCCTTCCGCGACGCCCGAGGGAGCGCTGGTGACGCTCGGCGGCGAGACGCTGGTGCTCAACCGCCTGCCGCTCGGCATTCTGGTTTTTCGCGATCAGCAGGTGCTGTTCGCGAACCGCGCCATCACGGAGATGACGGGTTACGAATCCGTCGAGGCGCTGCGCAAGGCCGGGCTCGGCGCGATCTTTCCGGCGGTCGGCAACGAGGCGCAGGAAGCGGGGCCGGTCAACCATCTGGTGCAGCGCAACGGCACCCTCGTGCCGGTCACGGCGCGGCTCCAATCGGTCTCCTGGCAGGGGAAGCCCGCACTGATGCTGTCGGCCAGCGCCACCGAGGTCCGCACCGGGCATGAGGCCGCGGTGCGCGCCTTCGCCGAGCTCGTCGCCGCGCAACGCACCGACGGTTTTATCGAGCTGACGCGGGCGGGAATCATCTCCTATGCCTCCGCCGAAACCGGGGCGATCCTCGGCCGCACCGAGGAGCAGCTCGTCGGGCGGGCGATCGCCCAGCTCGTCGCGGCGGAGTCGCAGGTGCCGCTGCGCGCCTTTTTCGAGCGGCCCGCCCGTTTCGCGGAGACGGCGCGCCCCGCCATCACGCTCGCCGGCGCCGAGCCCTCGACCGAGATTGCCCTTTTCGCCCAAGGGCAGGCCGGCGTCGTCAGCGGCTATTTCGGCTTCGTCCGACGCGGGCAGCCGTCATTGCCCGCCCTTGCCGCGCCGCAGCGCGATGCCGACCCGGCGCTTCTCAGCCGCCTCAGCCTCGGCATCCGGCGCCCGCTCAACACCGTCATCGGCTTTGCCGACCTCATCGGCTCGGCGGCCTTCGGGCCGATCGACAACGAACGCTATCTCGAATACGCCCGGGACATCAAAGCGGCCGGGCACGAGATTGCCTCGCTGATCGACGAGCTCGACGATTTCGCGCGGCTGCGCGACGGGCGCTACACGGCGCGGCCGACCGACATCGACCTCGCGGCCCTGCTCGAAAGCTGCGTGGCGCGGGCGCGGGCGCAGGCCAATGCGGCGCGGGTGCTGGTGCGCAGCGCGATTTCTGAGCGCCTGCCGCGCATCCGCGCCGATCGGGCGTCGTTGGCGCAAGCCATCCTCAACCTTTTGGCCTCGGCGATCGGGGAGACGGTGCAGGACGGCTCGGTCGTGCTTTCGGCGCAGACCGACGACGAAGGCGGCGTCGTGGTCAATGTGCGCGACACCGCGCGGCCCGCCGCCGACATTGCGGAGCGCTTCATCGTTTTCCGGGACGGAGTCGGCCGCGATGGGGAGCCGCTTGGACCGGTTCGCTCGAGTGTCGGCCTCGCCCTGACGCGGGCGCTTCTCAGCGTCAATGCGGCGACGCTGTCGGTCGACCCGGTCGGCAACGGGACGCTGTTTTCGCTGACGATCCCGCCCGACAATGTGGTCTTGGCCGAGCTGCCGCAAGGACATCCCGACGCCGGGTCGTCCTAGCCCGCGGCCTCGGCTATGCTGGTCCCGTGACCACGGAGACGGCTAAGTGTGGACCCGACGCACCCTGCTGCAATCCGGATTGGCCCTCGGGGCGGGTCTGCTGGCGCCCCGCCGAGCGTTGGCTGCAGGCGATGAACTGCGGGTGGGCCTCCCCGGCGAGCCGCCGGGGCTCGATCCGACCATCAGCAACGACCGGCTGACCGCCACCATCGCCTGGGGAAACCTCTTCGAGGGACTGACCTCGGTCGACGAGACGGGCGCGGTCATCCCGGGCCTCGCCCGCGCCTGGACGGCCTCGCCCGACGGGCTGAATTACACCTTCGTTCTCCACACCGAAGCGCGGTACCACGACGGCACGAATTTCGATGCGGCGCACGCGGTGTTCAGCCTCAACCGGCTGCTGGCGAACCGCGGCGCGCCCGACCGGGCGCTTTACGATTCGATCGCCGAGATCACGGCCGTCGACGACGCCACGGTGCGGCTGACCCTCGGAACGCCCGATGACAGGCTCCTCTTCAACCTCGCGCGCGGCAGCGCGGCGATGGTCGCCCCGGAAAGCGCCGACAACAATGCGCGGGTGCCGATCGGCACCGGCCCCTTCGCTTTCATGCAATGGGATGCCGGGGCCGATATCATCATCGTCCGCAACGAGGACTATTGGGGCGCGCATCCCCGCTTCGACCAGGTGACCTACTCGTTCGTGCCGGAAGCCCGGGTGCCGGAAGCTCTGCGAGCCAAGGAGGTCGATGCCTATCCCCTGCTCCCGGCGGAGGCCGCGGCCCGGCTGGCCGGCGATCCCGCCTGGCAGGTCGTTTCGGGGGCGGGACCCGACGGAGAGCCGCGCAGTGGCGCCTGGAGCAGTCAGCTCGCCGGCATGTGGCACGGCGCGCCGATCGAGGGCTGCCCCCTCGCCGCCGTGCACTGGGCCGCGGACAACGGCCCGGTCCAGACCGGGCCCGCGGCAGAGTCTCACGATGACGATTGAGACCGGCCGCGCCTCGCCTGTAGGCCGC
>DASZTU010000101.1:0-5805 GCA_035547975.1 Devosiaceae bacterium
TGCATGTTGCCCAGCCGCTCGCAGTCGTCGGCGCACTGGGTGCAGATTTCGGCACACTCGGCACAGGTTCGCCGGTGGAGGGGGCTGCCGATGAGCATCATGTGCGCGGCGGTCCGGCACATCTCGGCGCAGGCCATCATCAGCGTTAGATGCGGCTTTGCCACATGCGGGCCGCCCATCTCGAGGCAGTCGTTCATCGCCGTCGAGAGGCAAGCCTGGTAACAGCCGAGACAGGCGTGGATACAGCGTTCAAGGTCACCACTGGGCATAGCGAGCTTCCGATTGGATATGGCAGGGTTCGTTGCGCCAACTCGGCGGCAGCCGCGCGGGTTCCGCTTGGCGCCGGCCGCCGCGCGCCGAAAGTCAGGCGGCCTTGCGGTTGAGGTCGCTTTCGGCGAGCTCACTGAGCTTTCGGTCGGTCGCGACTTCCTCGTCGAGCGTCTTCTGGAGGAGTGTCCGAGCCTCTGCCAATCCCAATTGCCCGGCCCAGGTTTTGAGCGTTCCGTAGCGGGCGATCTCGTAGTGCTCGACCGCCTGGCCGGCGGAAACGAGGCCAGCATCGAGAGACGGCGTACCGTGAAAGTCGCCCATGATCTCCTTGCCCTCCTCGATGATGCCGAGGATCGCCTCGCATTTCTTGCCGCGGGGCGTCAGGTCGAGCATGGCGAAAATCTTCTCGAGCCGGGCGACGTGCTCCTCCGTCTCCTCGCGATGCAGTTTGAACCCCGCCCGCAGCGCGTCCGAATGCGCCGCGTTCGCCATCTTCGGCAAGGCGCGCAGGATCTGCTTTTCGGCGAAATAGATGTCGCGGAGGGTTTCGACGAAGAGTTCCTTCAGCGTCTTTCCTGCCATTTTTCCTCTCCCTTACTGAACCTTGCCGTGGGGAAACATCACCACCTTGATGCAGTGATCTTCCTTGTCCCGGAACTTGCGATAGAGGGCGGGCCCATCCTCGAGCGCCGCGCGATGCGTGATGACGAAGGAAGGATCGATCCGGCCATCGCGGATGAGTTCGAGCAGCGGCGCGAGGTAGCGGTGGGTGTGGGTCTGCCCGCTCTTGAGCGTCAGCCCCTTGTTCATGAAGGCGCCGAGCGGGACCTTGTCCACGAAGCCGACATAGACGCCCGGCATCGAAATCGTGCCGCCCTTGCGGCAGCAGATGATCGCCTCGCGGATGACGTGGGCGCGGTCGGTGCCGAGCATCAGGGTCTTCTTGACGTTGTCGGCGACGGCGTCGATCGAGCCGTGCGCATGCGCCTCGGTGCCGACGGCGTCGATGCAGCGGTCGGGTCCTCGCCCGCCCGTCATGGTGAAGAGCGCGTCGCCGACCTCCTGCTCGTCCGAATTGATGACCTCGGCCTTGCCTTTGGTGCGCGCCAGTTCGAGCCGCTCCGGCACATTGTCGATGGCGATGACCCGTCCCGCCCCGAGCAGCCACGCGCTCTGGATGCACATCTGGCCCACCGGACCGCAGCCCCAGACGGCGACTGTATCGCCCGGTTCGATTTCGGCGTTTTCGGCCGCCATGTAGCCGGTCGGCAGGATGTCGGACAGGAACAGCACGTGCTCGTCGTCGAGACCGTCCGGCACCACGATCGGCCCCACATCGGCATAGGGGACGCGAAGGTATTCAGCCTGGCCGCCCGGATAACCGCCCGTCAGGTGCGAGTAGCCGAAGAGACCGGCCGGCGCGTGGCCCATCATCTTGCGGGCGAGGTCCGCACCCGGGTTGCTGCGGTCACACAGCGACCACAGCCCCTTCTTGCAGAAGTAGCACTCGCCGCAGGCGATGTTGAACGGCACGACCACCCGGTCGCCGACCTTGAGTTTCTGGTTGCCGGGGCCGACCTCGACCACCTCTCCCATGGTCTCGTGGCCGAGTATGTCCCCCTTCTCCATGCCGGGCATGAAGCCGTCGTAGAGGTGCAGATCCGAGCCGCAGATCGCGCAGGACGTCACTTTGATGATCGCGTCGCGCTCGTGAAGAATCCGGGGGTCGGGAACGTTTTCGACGCGCACGTCTTCCGTGCCGTGCCAGGTAAGGGCTCGCATCGCCAAATCCTTCGCTGTGGTGCCGTGGCTGTGTCGCAGAACCTAGATGGCCGGGCTTTGTTCCGGGCCTGGGAGCCGGAACGATCACGACCGTTTCGGGTTCGCTGTTGTGGCCGGCGGGGTTGATGAAAGGGGTGACCGGATGATCCGCTTCGGGGCGTTGGGCGACAACGCGGTGCACGTCTGCGTGGACATGCAGCGACTGTTTGCCGAGCCCACCGAATGGCAGACGCCCTGGATGGAACGGGTTTTGCCCGAGGTGGTGCGGCTCGTCGAGCCACGCCCGGAGCGCACCATCTTCAGCCGGTTTATCCCCGCGGCCGAGCCCGGAAAAGGCGTGGGCACCTGGCGGCGATACTACGAGCGGTGGGCGAATATGACCCGCGCCAACCTCAAGGAGGGAATGGTCGACCTCGTGCCGGCCCTGGCCCGCTTCGCGCCGCCGGCCAGGCTCGTCGACAAGCCGGTCTATAGTCCCTGGCTCAGCACATCGCTCCACACCGACCTGCAGCGGGCAGCCATCGACACGCTCGTCATCAGCGGCGGGGAAACCGAGGTCTGCGTGCTCGCGACGGTCCTGGGCGCGATCGACTTCGGCTATCGCGTGGTGATTGCGACGGACGCGCTTTGCTCCTCCGCCGATACAACCCACGACGCCATGCTCGAGATTTACGGCAGCCGCTACGGCATGCAGGTCGAGACGGCAACCGTCGAAGAAATCCTTGAGGTCTGGCGCTGATGGGACCGAACACGGCGGGGCCTGCCGGGACGAGTGCGGGAACGAAGTGCCGCGACCCAAGTTGGCCCCCAGTTTCGGCGGCGGGTGCGCCCACCCGCCACGGGCTGCGCGACGCGCGACCCGGCCGGGGATACACCAGGAGGCCCCATGAACCAGAAGCGCGAAGAGAATACCGCCGATTCACCTCCCCACGCCGATCCCAAGGGGCTGAATCCCGCCGGGCTGGGCCCCGCTCAACCGCAAGAGGTGGAGGAGTCGCCGCGGCGCCCAGAACCCTCGAAGCCGGGCAGGGAAGGGGACCGTACGAAAGACCCGAAAGGCGGCGGCATCTGACCGGCCTGACGGCCGGAACAACGGTGGATGAGAGGGGGAGGAACGGATGACCCAGGCTCCCACCAGCGACCAGCAGCGGGCCGCCATCGACAGCGGAGAGGCGGGCGACAAGGTCGCGTTCGCCGACCCCGCGGCCGCCCCGCTCGGAACCGACGCGGAGGCGGGCGGCCATCCACCCACCGCCCAGGAACTGCGGATGGAGCAGCCCGCTTTCACCGAGCCCGCCGCGCGCCCGCGCGACCTGTCCCCGGCGGTGCTGGGCTATGTCGGGGCGATCGTCGTGCTCGTCGTCGCGGTCGTGCTGATCGCGATTTTTCGCAGCTGACGCGTCCGGCTATTCTGACCAAGGAACCTCAGGCGGTGCGCCGCGGCGGTGGTGCCAGGGTCGCCGTGCCGGTGAATTCATCGCGCCACGTCGTGTCCCAGAGGGAAGGGAAGGCGAGGCGCCGATAGGGGTGGGCGGCAATGGCCGAGGCGTCGAGCTCGATGCCGAGCCCCGGCTTTTCCGGCAGGGCGAATTCGCCGCCGTCCAGCGGGTTCCATCCGCTCACCAGCGCGTTTCGCCAGTCGACGTCGAACTCGGCAAAGCTTTCGAGCAGCAGCATGTTGGGTGTCGACCAGGCGACGTGGAGCGCCGCCGCCAGGGCAACCGGTCCGATCGAGCAGTGCGGGGAAATGGCCATGTCCTGGACCGCCGCCATGGCGGCGATGCGCTTGGCGCTGGCGATGCCCCCGCAATGGGCAACATCCATCTGCACCACATCGGCGGCCCGCAGCCCGATCAGCCGGGCAAACTCCGCCTCCGTATAGAGGCGCTCGCCGGAGGCGATCCTGAGCCGCGTGCGATCCTTCACCTCCCGCAAGAGCTCGATCCGCTCGGGCGCGACCGGCTCCTCGCACCAGTGGATGTTGTGGCCTTCGAGCCGGTTGATGAACGCGACGGCATCGGGGGCGGCGAGCCGGCCGTGGATCTCCACCATGAGGCCGACCTTTGGGCCGACGGCCCCGGCGACGGCCTCGACCACCGCGACGGCCCGGTCCGCCTCGTCGGGCGAGAGCGTCTTCCAGGCGGTGGTGAACGGGTCGAACTTCAGGGCGCGGTACCCCCGCCGCGCGACCTCGACCGCCCGCGCGGCAAAGTCGGCCGGTGTCTCGCAGCCGCCGTACCAGCCATTGGCATAGGCGAAGAGGCGGGGGCGCGCGCGGCCGCCGATGAGCCGGTAGATCGGCTGCTGCGTCGCCTTGCCGATGATGTCCCACATGGCGATTTCGGCACCCGAGATCGCCGTCATCACCGTGGAGCCGCCCTGGTACTGGTCGCGGATCATTTCGCCCACGACCGCCTCGATGTCGAAAGGGTCCTTGCCGACGATGCGAGAGGCCACCCACTCGTTCAGCAGCAGTTCGACGGCTCTCTCCTGCCACTCGAGGGTCGCCTCGCCGATGCCCACCAGTCCGGTGTCCGTCGTGAGCCGGACGAACAGGTAGTTGCGCTGTCCCGCGTTGGCGATCAGCGTTTCCAGCGTTTTGATCTTCATGAAGAAATCCCGGCTTCTGAGAGCACCGTTTCGGCATCCGAGGCAATGGAATTGCGGATCGCCTGGATCAGACGTACGGCGGCGGCGCCATCCTGCCCGGTCACCGCGAGCTGAGCCTCCCCGCGCAGCGCATCGAGAACGTTCTCGAGTTGGCCGGCATAGCCGCCAAAGGCTTCGTCGAACATGAGGGTATTCGGCACGACGGGCCGCCAGGACTTGGCCGGCCCCATCTCTTCGTCGAAGAGGGTGAGCTCCAGCTGGTCGTCGACGACGAGGAAGGCATTCCGCCCGAAGAGCTCGACGCGCTCCCACGGCTTGAAGCTGAGCCCGGCGGCGCTGGTCGTCAGCGTCCCGATCGCGCCCGATGCGAACTGCACGGAGATGACCGCGCTCTGCAACCCGCCTTCGGCCTCGATCCCGCGGGCGTGCAGCCGCGCGACCGGCCCCATGAACCAGCCCATGAGGTCGAGCAGATGCACCGTGCCGCCGTTGAGGAGGTCGACATAGGGGTAGCCGAGCGTGAATTTGCCGGTGAAGACCATGGGTGCGCCATGGAGCGCCCCCTGGTCCAGCAGCGCCTTCGCCATTGCATAGGGCGGCGAGAAGCGCTTGTTGGCGACCGCCGACAGCAGGACGCCCCGGTCCGCCGCGAGGCGCACCAGCGCCTCCGCATCCTCGAGGCGGGGGCAGAACGGCTTTTCGACGAGACAGGCCACGCCCCGCTCGATCGCGATCCGTGCAAGCTCGAAATGGGCGCTGTCGGCGGCGAGGATGAGCACCAGGTCGGGCGCCTCGGCCTCGATCAGCTCAGCGAGGCCGGCATAGGCCGGACCTGCCGCGAGGCGGGCCGCCTTGTCGCGCCGCTCGGGCGACGGATCGGCGACACCGGCGAGGCTCAACGGCTCGCCGATGGTCTGCAGCCGCCGGATGGCCGGGAGCCATTTGGCCTGGGCCACACCGCCGAAACCGGCGAGGGCGACGCGCAGGGGGCGCTTGCGCGCACGCTCCGGTTTTTCGGCCACGTCGTAGACGTCGCCGCGGGAAAACGCGGCGGCCATGCCGGTGTGGCCGAAAGGGATATCGGGCCAGTCACTCACGCGGTGACCCTCCGCCGGGCGAAATACCAGAGCGCGAGCACCCGAA
>DASZTU010000102.1:0-8615 GCA_035547975.1 Devosiaceae bacterium
TCGATGATGAGCGGCTCGGGCTGGTCGTGCCAGGCGGTCACGTTGCAGCCGTCGCACACGCGCTCGTCATGGCGGTAGACGGTCTTGCCGTAACGGTCCTGGATGCGGTCGATGAGCGTCGGGACGACCTTGCGCCCGCCATTGGCGATCGTCGCATAGGCGGCGGTCATCCTGAGGTCGGTGGTCTCGCCTGCGCCGAGCGCCATCGCGAGCACCGGCTGCAGCTTGTCATAGATGCCGAAGCGCTGCGCATAATCGGCGATGAGGGGCATGCCGATATCCTGCGCGAGGCGCACCGTCATGACATTGCGCGACAGTTCGATGCCCCGCCGGAGCGTCTGCGGCCCCCGAAAATCCTGCTCGTAGTTCTCGGGCTTCCAGACCGTGCCGTCGGACTGCTTGATCTCGATGGGCGCATCGAGCACGACGGAGGCAGGCGTGTAGCCGTTGTCGAGCGCCGCCGAGTAGACGATCGGCTTGAACGAAGACCCGGGCTGGCGCAGGGCCTGGGTCGCGCGGTTGAACTGGGACTCGGCATAGGAAAAGCCGCCGACGAGCGCGAGGACGCGCCCGTTGCGCGGGTCCATGGCGACCAAGGCCCCCTCGATCTCGGGCACCTGTTCGACCTGGTAGGCGCCGGGCTTTCCTTCGACCGGCTGCGCGTAGATGACGTCGCCCACCTTGAGCACATTGGAGACGCCCTTGCGCACCCATTTGGAGTCCGCGTTGGCGATCGTCCCGGTGACCTTGTCCGGAAGCATGTGGCCGTCGACCCCGGTTCCGGGCCGCAGCCCGATGCGGACCCCCGTCCGGTCGACCGAAAGCACGACGGCGAGCGTCCATTCCGGCACGTCTGACAGCGGGGTTACCTTATAGACGGCACTCGCCCAGTCGCCGTTGGCAATGTCGACGGTCGCGACGGGTTTGCGGAACCCGGCGTTCTGGTCGTAGGCGACGAGCCCGTGCATGAGGGCCCTGCGCGCCTCCTCCTGCATCTTGGGCTCGAGCGTCGTCCGCACCGACAGGCCGCCGCCATAGAGCTGGTCCTCGCCGTAAAGCTGGGCGAGCTGGCGGCGAACCTCCTCGGTGAAATACTCGGCCGAATAGAGCTGGCTGCCGGCCGCGCGCGGACTGACTTTCAGCGACTCCGCTTCGGCGGCGTCGTGCTGATCCTTGCTGATGTAGCCATTGGCCAGCATCTGGTCGAGCACGTAGTTGCGCCGGTCTATCGCCGCCTGCGGATGCCGGAAGGGGTTGTAGTTGTTGGGACCTTTGGGCAGCCCGGCGAGATAGGCCGTTTCCGACAGGTCCAGCTGGTAGAGGGCCTTGTTGAAGTAGTTGAGGGCCGCGGCCGCGACGCCATAGGAATTGAGGCCGAGGAAGATTTCGTTGAGGTAGAGCTCGAGGATCTTTTCCTTGGAATAGGTCGCGTCGATCCGAACCGCGAGCACCGCCTCCCGGATCTTTCGGTCCCAGGTCTGTTCCGAGCTCAGCAGGAAGTTCTTGGCGACCTGCTGCGTGATGGTGGAGCCGCCGCCCTGGATGGCGTCGTCGCCATTGAAGCGCGCCGTGAGGTTGTCGCGCACCGCGCGCATGACGCCATCGGGCGAAATGCCGTGGTGGGTATAGAAGTCCTTGTCCTCGGCGGAAATGAACGCGTCGACGACCAGGGGCGGTATGGTGCCGATCGGCTGGAACAGCCGGCGCTGATGGGCATATTCGGCGAGGAGCGTCCCGTCGGCGGCATGCACCCGGGTGGTGACCGGCGGCTGATAGTCCTTGAGCAGCGTGTAGTCGGGAAGGTCCTTGATGATGCCGTCGAGATACGACGCCGCAAGGGCAACAATGCCGATGAGCGCGAAGGAGGCAAATCCGAACAGCCAGCCAAAGAGACGTAACATCAGCCGCTTATCCCACCTCGGGGCGGGGCTGGAAAGTCGAGGCCCGGCTTTTTCCCATGCCGGCCTTACCGGTTTCGATCACGAATCCTGCCCCTGGGTTTCGTCGAAATAGGACGAAATGCCCCGCGCGATCGCCGCCGCCGCCCGATCCTGCCATTTGGGATCGAGCAGGTTGCCGATGTCTTCGTGATTGGAGAGGAAGCCGAGCTCGATCAGCATCGAGGGCACGTCGGGGGCCTGCAGCACGAAGAAATCGGCCTGCCGCACCGGGAAACGGCGCAGCGCAAAGCTCGGCTGGAGCGCATCGATGATGGCCTCGGCGGCCGCGAAGCTTTGGCGGCGCATCTGCCGGCGCATCAGGTCGACCAGCACGTTGACCACTTGCGGCGTCATTTTCGGCACGGCGTAGCCGGCGACGATGTCGCTCTTGTTCTCATGGTCGGCGAGCACCTTGTCGAGCACGTCGGTCGCCTGTTCGTCGCGGGTATAGATGCTGGTGCCGTGAATCTGGGGCTGGGCGAATGTGTCCGCGTGCAGGGAGATGAAGAGGTCGGCCTTGTTCTCCCGGGCGAGGGCCACGCGTTGCTCGAGCGTCAGATAGGTGTCGTCGGTTCGCGTCAGCGCCACATCGAACCGCCCGGTTGCGGTCAGCAGCGCCTCGAGCTTCCTGGAGAACGCGAGCGTGATGTCCTTCTCCATCGTGCCGTTGGCCCGCGCGCCGCTGTCGATACCGCCATGGCCGGGGTCGAGGATGATCAACGGCCTGGCCTTCGAAGCGGCTCCTCGCGCCGGGCTCGCGGCCGGAGGCGATTGCTGTGGCGAGGCAGCGGCTTGCGCGGCCGGGCTCGGCGCAGCATCGCCGGTCCCGGATGCTGCCGCCCCCGGAGCCGTGGACGCAGCAGGTGCCGGCACCGCCGTGGACTGGCCGGGCGGCGTCGAATTGTCCCCCATGGCCGCCGGTGCCCCGGCCGCAGCGGCGGCGTCGGCTGCGGCACGCTTGGCGAAGGCCTCAGGCGTATCGGGGATGAGGTCGACGACGAGGCGCGCCGGCTGGTCGCCGAAGGCGTCGAGCACATAGGCCTGCTGTACCTGCGCGGGACCGGCGAGCGACAGCAGCGCGCGCGCCCGGCCGCCGCCGAAGAGGCTCACGGTAAAATTCGTCACGAGGCCCGCTCCCGCCGTCGGTTGCGGGGTATCGAATTTGAGCGAGCCGGCCCGCGCATCCACGGCGATACGGTCGGGATTGGCGAGGGTCACGACCGCGAACTGCGTCGGCGCGCTCAGATCCAGAATCAGCCGCGCCCGCTCGGGCGTCGTCGTCACCCGGGCGGCGAGGACATCGGGGAGCGCGGCCGCTTCCGCCGCCCTTGCGGCGAGTGGTAACGATAGCGTGATCAGGATAAGGAGCGCGGCGAGCAGGGCGTTGAACGCCGCCGTCCCGTGCACCATCTGAAACGGGACACGCAGCGCGGTGGCATGGCGATTCGGGCGCATCGAGGCTCTTTGGCTTTACGGAGCCCGTGTGGCAACCACCGGCGGCAGCAAGATGGCGAGAATGCACCGCTCAGACTTTTCTTGTTGCCATCCGGTGACAACATCCCGTAAAGCCTGACGCTAGGAACGGCACTTCCCGCCCGTTTTCGCCTCGGCTTTGCATGCTGCGATTTGAGGCCGCGCGGGCAGCGGGCCGGCAGCGGACATATGGTCCAGCCGCCGAGTCGTTGCGGCAATCGCCGTTTTTCCTGCCCGGATCGCTCCGAGGGCGACGTTTCCCTTGAGCGCCGGTATCGCTTCGGCTCGGCAACGAGCCGTTTTGCGGGCGAGGCCCGAGTGGCCCAGCCCCGCCCAAGATGGAAGAGGGCCAATGACCCTAGGACGTTCGGAACGCACACTCGTCCAGCCTGAGGCTGGGGTGGCGTTCCTGTCCGCACGGGGTCTGGTCCATGCCGGCGGCGCCCGACGCGCTGCCTCGATCACCCCCAAGACTTATGCCGCGCACGGCGCCATGCGCAGAAGGCAGGTTCACCTGCCGATGCGCGTCGGCGCGCGACGGCACGGAGACATATATGGCAACCAAAAGAATGCTGGTGGATGCCACCCACCCGGAAGAGACGCGCATCGTCGTCACGAACGGCAATAAGCTCGAGGAATTCGATTTCGAATCCGCCTCGAGGCGCCAGCTCAGAGGCAATATCTATCTGGCCAAGGTTACCCGCGTAGAGCCGTCGCTGCAGGCGGCCTTCGTCGAATATGGCGGCAACCGCCACGGCTTCCTGGCCTTCTCGGAAATCCATCCCGACTACTACCAGATCCCGGTCGCCGACCGCGAAGCGCTGCTGCGCGACGAGGAGGAGCACGACCGTGAGGAGGCCGAGGCCGCCCAGGCCGAGGCGGTCGCCGAAGTCGTCGCCCCCAGCGCGTCCGTCGAGGATGCCGATGCGGACGGCGAGCACGGCGAGGAGGCGGGCCACATCGAGGATGCCCCGCACGACCACGAGCCGGTCGAGCAGATGGGAGCCGGCGATGCGCTGGAAGACCTGCAGGAGCAGCGCCGCCGCCCGGCGCCGTCACGGCGCTCCTACAAGATCCAGGAAGTCATCAAGCGGCGCCAGGTGATGCTGGTGCAGGTCGTCAAGGAGGAACGGGGCAACAAGGGCGCGGCCCTGACGACCTATCTCTCCCTTGCCGGCCGCTATTCCGTGCTGATGCCCAATACCGCCCGCGGCGGCGGCATTTCGCGCAAGATCACCAACGCCGCCGATCGCAAGCGCCTGAAGGAAATCGTCGGCGACCTCGAGGTGCCGCCCGGTCAGGGCATCATCCTGAGGACCGCCGGGGCCTCGCGCACCAAGGCCGAAGTGAAGCGCGACTTCGAATACCTGCAGCGCCTGTGGGAAAGCGTGCGCTCGCTGACCCTCAAGTCGCAGGCCCCCTGCCTCGTCTACGAGGAAGGCTCGCTGATCAAGCGCACCATCCGCGATCTCTACAACAAGGACATCGACGAAGTTCTGGTCGCCGGCGAGGACGCCTATCGCGAGGCCAAGGACTTCATGAAGATGATCATGCCGAGCCACGCCAAGAACGTGCAGCTCTACAAGGATGATCAGCCGATCTTCTCGAAGTACAATGTCGAGGGCCAGCTCGACCAGATGTTCTCGCCGCAGGTGACGTTGCCGTCGGGCGGCTACATCGTCATCAACCCGACCGAGGCGCTGGTCTCGATCGACGTCAACTCGGGGCGCTCCACCAAGGAGCACAACATCGAGGACACGGCGCTGCAGACCAACCTCGAGGCCGCCGAGGAGGTGGCCCGACAACTACGGCTGCGCGACCTCGCCGGGCTCATCGTCATCGACTTCATCGACATGATGGAGAACCGCTCCAACCGGGCGGTCGAGCGAAAGCTCAAGGAAGCGCTGAAGAACGACCGGGCCCGCATCCAGGTCGGGCGCATCAGCCATTTCGGCCTCATGGAAATGAGCCGGCAGCGCATCCGCTTCGGCGTCGTCGAAAGCTCGACGCATGTCTGCCCGGTCTGCCAGGGCACCGGGATCGTCCGTTCGACGGAAAGCCTGGCGCTCATGGTCATGCGGCAGGTCGAGGATCAGGTGCTGCGCCGGCCCGGCCAGTCGATCAACGTCAAGGTGCCGACCGACGTCGCGCTCTATATCCTCAACTCCAAGCGGCAGACGCTGACCCAGCTCGAGGCCAAGTACGGCCTCTCGATCACCATCGTTGCCGACGACCATCTTGCGGGCACGCACTACGCGATCGAGAAGGGCGAGCCGCGGCCCGGTTCGGCGCCGATCGAAGCCACTTCGCATGTGAAGGTCGATTCCGCCCAGATCGAGGATCTCGAGGCGGACGAGAGCGCGGAAGAGGAAGACGAGGAGCCGGCGGAGAACGGCGTTGCCGCCCATGCCGGCGAGTCGGAAGGCGAAGGCGGCCGTCGCCGGCGCCGCCGCCGCCGCGGCCGGGGCGCCAATGGCGAGTTCCGCGAGCAACGCGCCGAGCCGGCAGCCGCCGAGGCCAATGCCGAGGATGATCAGTGGGAGAGCGAGGAGCAGGGCGCGGTTGCCGCGACCGCCAATGGCCACGCTCCCACCGGAGAAGGCGCCAACGGCGAGGAACCGCGCCGCCGCCGTCGCCGGGGCCGCAGGGGCGGCCGCCGCAACCGCCGCGAGGGCGAGTTCGGCGCACCGTCGCCCGCCTTTGCCGAAACCACCGCGGAGGCGGCCGAGTTGGCCGCCGGCGAAGCGCCGGAGCACGGCGTGAGCGAAGCGGCGCAGCAGGAGATTGCCGCGACCGTACTGGCTCAGCAGGCCATCGAGGCGAGCGCAGGACTGGAAGTGCCGGTCCCGGCGGCGGTCGAGCCGGTCGCGGCCGAAGCGGCCCCGGCCGAGGGCGAGCCGGCTGCGGCATCGGAAGCCCCCAAGCGGACGCGCCGCCGGCGTGCAGCGAACGGTGCCGACGCGGAAGCCGCCGCGCTTGAAGCCGAGGCGGCACCGGTGCGCCGCAGCCGCGCCCGCAAGTCCAAGGCGACGCCGCCGACCGAAGCGGAGGCGCTCGCCGCCGCGGATGCCATCAAGCCCCGGGAAGCGGCCAACGGAGCGATGCCGGCCGAGGAGTCGGCAGAACCGGCAACCGCAGCGGCACCCGAGATTGCACCCGCCCCGGTGACCGAAGCCGCCCCTGCCCCGGTCGAAGCGGCTCCTGCCCCGGTCGAAGCGGCTCCTGCCGCGGCCGAGCCGGCGCCAGCCGCGGCCGAAGAGGAGCCCTCCAGCCGGCGCCCCCGCAAGGAGCTGCCGCCTGACGAAATCATCGTCAGCTCGAGTGCCGCCCCTTCGGAGGGCGAGCCCCCGAAGAAGAAGGCGGGCTGGTGGCAGCGCGGCTTCTTCGGCACCTGATCTGATACCGCCCAACCGAAACGGCAACGGCCCCGCCAAAAGCGGGGCCGTCCTGTTTTCCGGTGTCCGTGGTGGATTATCGCGCCGCGATCTCGGCGTCGGCCGCGCGCAGGCGCTGCGCGAGGACGCGCATCACCGCCAGGGCAAAGTACGGCGCTTCGCGCACCAGCGCCACGAACTGCTTTTCGCTCAAGGGAACGATGACCGAGTCGGTCGCCGCGATCGCGGTGGCGCTGCGCGGCTTGGCGTCGACCATCGCCATTTCGCCGAATACGCCCGACGGCCCCACATGCTCGACCACCTGCTCGCCGACCTGAATGGCAATCGAGCCGTCGCGCACGACGTAGAACTCGCTGCCGCGGTCGCCGGCTCTGAAGATGACGTCCCCGGCCTTGACGCTCCGCCGCTCCTTGGCGACCCGCGCCAAAACCTCGAAATCGATGATCAAATCTTGCAAGACGCAGTCCTCCGCCATTGCCCCCGCGCCGCCGCAAAATGACGCAGCGGCGAGCCGCCGTCAAAGCTTCCGCGCCGGGTGGTAACCTGCTGCCAAATTTTGACAGGCGAAGTGCTATGCTCCGAACGAGGAATTTTGCCCGGAGCAACGCCCATGTCCCGCGCCGCCCGCCTGCTCGACCTCGTGCAGTTGCTGCGCCAGCACCGCGCGCCGGTTTCCGGCCAGACGCTGGCCGACGAGCTCGGAATTTCGATCCGCACCTTCTATCGCGACATCGCGACCCTTCAGGCCCAGGGCGCCGACATCATGGGGGAGCCGGGCCTCGGTTATGTCCTGCGCCCCGGCTTCATGCTGCCGCCGCTGATGTTTTCCGTCGACGAGATCGAGGCCCTGGTGCTCGGCTCGCGCTGGGTGGCGGTGCGCGCCGACGACCGGCTCGGCCAGGCGGGTGCCTCGGCCCTCGCCAAGATCGCGGCCGTGCTGCCGCCCGACCTGCGCGACGAGGTGGACGCCGGCTCGCTGCTCGTCGCGCCGGGGGAGCCGCACGTCGCGACGATCGACCTCTCCGTCGTTCGCAAGGCCATCCGCAACGAGCGCAAGGTCGCCATCAGTTACCGCGACGCGGAGGGCATCGAATCGCGCCGCGTCATCTGGCCGTTCGCCATCGGCTTTTTCGACCGCGCCCGGGTGATCGCCGCCTGGTGCGAGCTGCGCCAGGATTTCCGGCATTTCCGCGTCGACCGCGTGTTCGCCCTGGTCACCACGGACGAACGCTACCCCCGCCGCCGGGCCGCCATGCTCAAGGAGTGGCGGGAGCGGGAGGGCATCGGCGCGACGGTCTCGGCGCGCGACCAGGGTGCCTCCGGGGCGAAGGCGAGTGGCGAGGCGGAAGATGCAGCCACTGCCAAAAACTGACAGCGGATGCGACGAGGCTTCTCCCGTCAACGCCAAGGAGACGCCTCATGACCACTCTCAACTACCTCCTGCTGGCCGCCGCCGACCCCCAGCGCAGCGGCGCCCTCTATAGCCGGCTGCTCGGTCTCGAGCCGATTGAAAGCTCGCCCGGGTTCGTGATGTTCGTGCTGCCCTCGGGACTCAGGATCGGCCTTTGGCTCAAAGACGAGATGGAACCGAGGACGGGCGCCGCGGACGGCATCGACATCTCGTTCAGCGAACCGGACCGGGCGAGGGTCGATGAGACCTATGCCGACTGGACCGCCCTTGGGCTCGCCACCCTGCAGGCGCCAACCGACATGGATTTTGGCTACACCTTCACGCTGGCCGATCCCGACGGCCACCGCCTCAGGGTATTCACGCTTCACGAGAACCCGCGGTAGGTGGCCCCGGAGC
>DASZTU010000103.1:0-12193 GCA_035547975.1 Devosiaceae bacterium
GGGTCCCGGCGGCCGCGAAGGCGAGGAGACCGCTCAGCGCCGCGTCGAACAGGCGGTCGAACATGGCGGGAAAGGTACCTTCGATGCGCCGGGTGATCGCCCGCAGGAGCGCGAGGCGCCAGAAGATCACCGCGCTCAGGAGCCAGGTCGCCACCGACAGCCAGGGCGCGGGATCGCACAGGTCGAGGCCGAAACCCATGTGCAGTTCGGCCGTGTGGCCGAGGATTGCGGTCGCCGCCGGCGCGAGCAGCAGGCCGGCGGTCGAGGGGACCAGTAGGGCCGCGCCGATCCCCGCCATGCCGAGCAGCAGCGGCCCGAGCAGCATGGCGGGCGGGCCTTCCTGCGGCGCCTTGGGCGTCGGGACCAGCGGTCCCATGAATGGCTTGGCGACGAGCGCCAGGGCGAGGGCGCCGAGAATGGCGTTGCCGACGACGAGGACGGCCGGCAGCAGCAGTTCGGCGAGGGGCTCCGGTCCGGGCGCTGCGTAGATCGCTTCCTTGGCGAGGTAGCCGAGTGTCGGCGGCAGGCCGAGCATCGAGAGCCCGGCAAGGACGGCGGCGATGAAACCCAGCGCCATTTTCTCCCGCAGGCCGCCGAGCGCCGTGATGTCGCGCACGCCGGTCTCGTGGTCGATGAGGCCGGCAACGAGGAAGAAGCCGGCCTTGTAGAGGGCGTGGGTCAGGAAATAGGCGGCAGCGCCCGCCGCCCCGACCTCGCCGCCGATGCCGATGAGCAGCACGAGAAGGCCGAGCGAGGAAATCGTCGAGTGGGCGAGCATCTGCTTGAGGTCGGCCTGGCGGAGCCCGCCCACGGCGCCCCAGAGGAAGGTCAGGCCGCCGATGACCGTCAGCACCCCGGTCCAGACCGGCTGGCCGGAAAATACCGGCGAGAGGCGCGCGAGCAGATAGACGCCGGCCTGCACCATGGCGGCCGAATGGAGATAGGCCGAAACGGGCGTCGGCGCTTCCATGGCGTTGGGCAGCCAGAAATGGAACGGGAACTGCGCCGACTTGGTGAAGGCGGCGAGGAAGAGCAGCACGACGATGGGCATGAAGAGACCCGAGCCGGCGAGGGTCGCGGCTTTCCCCGGCAGGTCGGCGAGGCTCCAGGTGTCGGCGGCGGCGTGGATCAGCACGGCGGCGAGCAGCAGGCAAAGCCCGCCCGCGACCGTGATCAAAAGCGCCTGGAGGGCCGCGCGGCGGGCGGCGAGGCGCGTGCGGTCGTGGCCGATCAGCAAATACGAGGTGACCGCCGTCATTTCCCAGAAGACGTAGAGCGCGACGAGCCCGTCGGAGAGGACGAGCCCGAGCATCGCTCCCATGAAGAGGAGCATGGTGGCGAGGAACCGGCCCTCAGCAGGGTCGCCTTTGAGGTAGGCGCCGGAATAGACGATGATGAGTGCGCCGATCCCCGCAATGGTCAGGGCGAAAAGGAGGCTCAGCCCGTCGATCGTGATACCGAAATCGAGGCCGAGGCTCGGCACCCAGGACACCGCGAAATGCTGCGCCGCCCCGCCCGCGACCGGCGCGACGAAGGTTGCGAGCGCGGCGAAGATGGCGAGCGGGACCAGCGCCAGCAGCCAGGCGGCGCGGTGGCCGAGCGCCCGCGTCAGCGCCGGCGCGAGGGCCGCCGCGACAAACGGCGCTGGTGACAGCAGCGCCACCAGCATGTCAGGGGAAACCGGCATGCAACCTCGCGTCCGTTCCAGGCCAGCGCCGCGACGGGCATGGGCGTGGATTCTTCGCTGCCAACTTATCGTCTCGCGTTGTTAGGACAAGGCGAAACGGGTTCGCGACTGCAACGAGGGGGACCGGACAAGGTTCTGCTCTGCCCTCCGCGGACGCCCGCCTCGTACGGGAGAGCTTGTCGCCGGCCGGCGGGCGGGCTTTAAGGACGCGCCCGCACCCCTATCTCTTGGCGACCATGTCCGATACCGCTCCCCTCCCCGCCCAAAGAATCGACGGCCCGCCCCGGGCCGCCCGCAAGCCGCACCGCGCGACCCATCACGGCATCACGCGGGAGGACCCCTATCACTGGCTCAGGGCCGACAACTGGCAGGAACTGTTCGAGGCGCCCGAAAAGCTCGACCCGGAAATCAAGGCCTATCTCGACGCCGAAAACGCCTGGTTCGAGGAGAAATTCGGCAAGCCCACCGCCGAAATCCGGGAGACGATATTTCGGGAGATCCGCGGCCGCATCAAGGAGGACGAGAGCGGCATCCCGACGCCCGACGGGCCGTTCGCCTACAATTCGCGCATGGAAGAAGGCCGGCAGTACCCCATCCTCGTCCGGACGGCCCGCGAGGGCGGACCCGAGACGGTGCTGCTCGACTGCAACGTCGAGGCGGGCGAGGCCTATTTCGGCTTCGGGGGCGCCGACCACGATCCCAGCCACCGGCTGCTCGCCTGGCTCGCCGACCGGCAGGGTTCGGAGGTCTATAGCGTGACCGTCCGCGACCTCGAAACCGGCGCGGATATCGAAACGGTCGACGAGGTGGCCGAGGGCGTCGTCTGGGCGCCGGACAGCCTGAGCTTCTATTACGTCGAATACGACGAGAGCCACCGGCCGTATCGGGTGCGCCGGCACGTGCTGGGGACGCCGCGGGCCGAAGACGCCATCATTTACGAGGAGGCCGATCCGGGCTTTTTCGTCGGCATCGACGAAATGCTGAGCCGCAGCCACCTCGTGATCGAAGTGCACGACCACCAGACGTCGGAGGTCTGGCTCATCGACAACGCGCGGGGCGGCGCCCCCTTCTGCGTTTCGCCGCGCATAGTCGGGCGCGAATACGACGTCGACGAGCGCCATGGCGAACTCATCATCCGCACCAATGCCGATGGCGCCGAGGACTACAAGATCGTCACCGCCCCCGTCGGCGCGCCGGCCGAGGCCTGGCGGGACCTCGTCCCGCACCGGGAGGGCGTGCTCATCCTCGACGTGATCGTGACGCGCGACCACCTGCTGCGGCTCGAGCGCGAAAACGGGCTGCCCCGCATCGTCATCCGCGATTTCGCGACTGGCCGCGAGGAGACCATCCGCTTCGAGGAGGAGGCCTATTCCCTCGGCATGTCGGTCGGCTACGAGTTCGACACGCGCACCTTCCGGTTCAACTATTCCTCGCCCACCACGCCGAACCAGACTTTTGACTACGACCTCGAGACCGGCGCCCGCACCCTCCTCAAGCAGCAGGAAGTCCCCTCGGGGCACGATCCGGCGGACTATGTGACCCGGCGCATCTTCGCCCCCGCGCCCGACGGCGAGATGGTGCCCGTGACCCTGCTCTACCGCCGGACGACGCCGATCGACGGCACCGCCCCGTGCCTCCTTTACGGCTACGGCGCCTACGGCATGTCGCTGCCGGCGGCGTTTTCGGTCTCCGAACTGTCCCTCGCCGACCGCGGGTTCGTCATGGCGACGGCGCATGTGCGCGGCGGCATGGAAAAGGGGTACCGTTGGTACCGGCTCGGCCGGCGCGAGCACAAAACCAACACGTTCAACGACTTCATCGCCGTGGCTGAGATGCTGATTCGGGACGGGTGGGTCGCCGCCGACAAGCTCGTGGCCGAGGGTGGTTCGGCGGGCGGGCTGCTGATGGGGGCTGTCGCCAACATGCGGCCGGACCTATGGGCCGGGATCATCGCCGAAGTGCCGTTCGTCGATGTGCTCAACACAATGCTCGACGACACGCTGCCGCTCACGCCGCCCGAATGGCCCGAGTGGGGCAATCCGCTCGCCAGCCGCGAGGACTACGAGCGCATCGCCGGCTATGCGCCCTACGAGAACATCGAGGCCAAGTCCTATCCGCCGATCCTCGCGCTCGCCGGCCTCACCGACCCGCGCGTCACCTACTGGGAGCCGGCCAAGTGGGTGGCGCGCCTGCGCGCCAGCAAGACCGACGACAACCCGCTCTACCTCAAGACGCACATGGAGGCCGGCCATGGCGGGGCCTCCGGCCGCTTCGACCGCCTCAAGGAGACGGCGGAGAGCTATGCGTTTGCCCTGAGGTGCGTCGGATTGGCATAAAGCTTTCGCGCCCGCCGTTGTTGGGCCGCCGCAAACGGCCTATACCAGCGGCATTTCGAAAGATCGCCCAAGCCGCGACCGAGCCATAATCCCAAGACTCCCAAGGAGACCTCGAATGGCAACCCAGTTCATCCTCCCGGCCTTGCCGTATGCCTATGACGCGCTTCAGCCCTACATGTCGAAGGAGACGCTGGAGTACCACCACGACAAGCACCACCAGGCCTATGTGACGAACGGCGAAAAGCTGCTGGAGGGATCGGGGCTCGAAATCCTGGCGCTCGAGGACATCGTCAAGGAGGCCTATGGCAAGAACCAGGGCCTCTTCAACAATGCCGGCCAGCACTATAACCACGTGCACTTCTGGAACTGGATGAAGCCCAATGGGGGTGGCGGCGCGAGCGCCGTGCCGGGCCAGCTGCTCAAGAAGATCGAGGAAGACCTCGGCGGCTTCGACAAGTTCCGCGCCGACTTCATCAACGCCGGCACGACGCAGTTCGGCTCGGGCTGGGCGTGGCTGAGCCTCACCCCCGAGGGGCGGCTCGCGGTGACCAAGACCCCGAACGGGGAAAGCCCGCTCGTCCACGGCAACGGCAAGCCGCTGCTCGGCGTCGACGTTTGGGAGCACAGCTATTACATCGACTACCGCAACGCGCGGCCGAAATACCTCGAGGCCTGGTTCGACCACCTCGTCAACTGGGCCCATGTCGAGGAGCTCTACGAGGAGGCGAAGTAGCCCGCCGCTCGGCCGCCGGCTCCGCCGGGCAGGCGCTTTCAACTCACACGATTGCTCGAGGCCCGGCCCATCGGCCGGGCCTTTTGCTGTGCGCGCCGCAAGGCCGCCGCTTCTCGCCCCCCGGCCCCCGTGTTAAGCTTGCCTTAACCATCGGAGGTACCGGTGCGGCCGCCCGTCAAAGTCGTCGCCGTCATTGCGGCGAACCCTGCCCTGTCCTCGATCCTCAGCGCCATGCTGGCCGCTTCGCCGGGATTGCGCGTCCGCCAGTTCGATTCGGCGATCGCGCTCGAGACCTATATGCGGCTCGCGCCGGTCGACCTCCTGGTGTGCGACTTTGATTGCGAGGCGGCGCCCGCCGGCGCGCTGGCGCTGCGGCTGAGGCACGACGAGGGGCTGGAGCGCCATGATTTCCGGATCATCGCCCTTGCCGGGACATTCACCCCCGAAACCCGGCAGCTGTCGGTCGAAGCGGGGATCGACGAGGTGATCGTCAAGCCGATGTCGCCCAAATACCTGCTGGAGCGGGTGGTCGCGCTGCTGCGGGCCCCGGGCACCGAGTGGAGCGGCCCTGCCGGCTGGGAGGAGCCGGCGCCGGCGCGCCTTCCCCCGGCGGCTTTCGCCGCGATGGCGGCGCATGCGCGGCGGGGCGACAATATCGTGCCGCTGTTCCGGAAGTCGCCCTAATCCGGCCCCAGCCGCCCCGCCCTATTTATTCCGCGACTCGGCGAGCCGGCTGACGCGGTTCCAGAGGTCCTCGACCGACTCGGCAAACTGGATCAGCCGGTCGTGGTGCGGGATCGAGTGCGAGAGGATGTCGGCGGAATAGCCGCGCAGCACCTCGAAGGCGTTGTTGCGGTTGTAGAGCACGACGGGCTTGCGACCTTCACCCTCGGCGGCCTTGAGCCAGGTGAAGTAGAGGCTCGTGATCGAGGCGAGCGAGCCCGGCAGCCCCACGAAAACGTCGGCCAGCGCCGCGAGCCGCGCCAGCCGCGCCTCGTCATCGGAAAAGGTTTCGAGCGGGATCGAGGCGAGCGCGCGCGGCAGCGAAAACTCCTCGTCGCCGAGCACCAGGACGTCGCCGCCATTGGCCCGCGCGCTCGTCACCAGCGGAATGGCAACGGATTTGCCTTCGGAGAGGCAGAGGATGCGCGCGCCACGGCGGGCAAAGTAGCTCCCCACCTGCGACATGATCGAGGCCCGCTCGGCATCTCCCGGTCCCCGGTCGGAAGCGAAGACGGCGAGGGTCGGCCTGCCCGGCTGCGCCACGGGCTCTCTCACCGGCCGCGCAACAGGCCGCCGAGGATGCCGCGGACGAGCTCGCGCCCGACGGCATTCATCACCTGCCGGCCGGCCGAGCTCGCCATGGCCCGGGCGAAAGATTTCATCGCCGCTTCGGCGAGCCCTTCGCGGTTGGAGGGCCGCGGCATGCCGGGATTTCCGGGCGTGGTGCGCGAACTCGGGGTGGGCGGCGCCATCTCCTGCTGGCGGCCCTTGAGCACCTCATAGGCGGATTCGCGGTCGATCAGCTGGTCATAGGCGGCGCCGACGGGGGAGGCGGCCATCACCTGCGCCCGTTCGCCCGGGGTGATCGGGCCGAGCCGCGAGGAGGGCGGCCGGATCAGGGTGCGTCCGACCATCGAGGGAACGCCCCCCTCCTCGAGCACCGAAACCAGTGCCTCGCCGATCCCCAGCTGGGTGATGACCTCGGCGGTGGAAAAGGCGGGGTTGGGGCGGAAGGTGTCGGCGGCGACCTTCACCGCCTGCTGGTCGCGCGGCGTATAGGCGCGCAGCGCGTGCTGCACGCGGTTGCCGAGCTGGGCCAGCACGGCATCGGGGATATCGATCGGGTTCTGCGTGACGAAATAGATGCCGACGCCCTTCGAGCGGATGAGCTTGACCACCTGCTCGACCTTGTCGACGAGCGCCTTGGGGGCGCCATCGAACAGCAGGTGCGCCTCGTCGAAGAAGAAGACGAGTTTCGGTTTCGGCGGATCGCCAACCTCGGGCAGCGCCTCGAACAGCTCGCTCATCAGCCAAAGCAGGAAAGTGGCGTAGAGCTGCGGCGAGGACATCAGCTGGTCGGCGGCGAGGACCGAGACATAGCCGCGCCCATCGGGGGCCGTCCGCATCAGGTCGGCGATGTCGAGCGCCTTCTCGCCGAAGAATTTTTCCGCGCCCTGCTGCTCGAGCACCAGCAGCGCCCGCTGCACGGCGCCGATCGTGGCGGTCGCGACGTTGCCGTAGCTCGCCGAAATCTCCCTGGCGTTGTCGTTGACCGCGACGAGCAGCGCCCGCAAATCCTTCAGGTCGAGGAGCAGCAGGCCGTTGTCGTCGGCGTAGCGGAAGGCGACGTTGAGCACCCCCTCCTGCACGTCGTTGAGGCCGAGGATGCGCGAGAGCAGCAGCGGCCCCATTTCTGAGATGGTGGCGCGGACCGGATGGCCCTTGGCGCCGAAGAGGTCCCAGAAAATGGTCGGGAACGCCTCGTTGGTGTAATCCGTGAAGCCGATCTGCTGGGCGCGCTTGGTCAAAAAATCCTGCGGGGTGCCGGCCATGGCGATGCCGGAGAGGTCGCCCTTCACGTCGGCGCAGAAGACCGGCACGCCCGCGCGCGAAAAGCCTTCCGCCATGATCTGGAGGCTCACCGTCTTGCCGGTTCCGGTCGCCCCGGTGACGAGTCCGTGCCGGTTGCCGTACTTGAGCGCCAGATATTCGGGGCGGGTCGAGGTGCCGAGGAAGATCTTGTCGTCGAGGAGCATCGGGGCCTTTCCGCCTGGGTCGGAGGTGTCGCCCTGAGGCTTATAGCCGCCCGGGATTCGGCAAGCCAAGGAAAAGTCCGTGACGGCGCATTCACCACGCGGCCGCGTGAGAGTGGCGCCGCCTCCCCCGCCCCGGCACAATCGGGCCATGGAGAAAATCGCACGAATCGATCGCCGGCGCGTGCTGGGCGGCCTCGCCGCTCTCGTTGTGCTGCCCCCTGGCATGGCGGTGGCCGCCGCCGCCAGGGGCGGCCCGGCCAAACCCGCTGCGTCCAAGCCCCCGGCCGGACCAAAACCCCCGGCGGCGCCCCAGGCGGGCTTCCTCACCGGCACCGAATTCGGGATCGTGCCGGGCAGTACCGACGACCAGAGCGCGGCGGTGCAGGCGGCGTTCGACGCCGCGCACGAGCAGGGCCGGCCGCTGCTGCTCCCGGCCGGGCAGATCTTCGTCCAGAACCTCGCCTTCCCGGCCCGGGCGCGGATCGTCGGCCAGCCCGGCCAGACCGTGCTCGTCGGGCGCCTCGACAATCCGGTCGGCACCGCCGAGACGGCCATCGACCTCATGCTCGAGGGCGTCGGCTTTTCCGCCGGGGTGGGCGGACCGGGCGGCGAGCGGGCGCTTCTCGAAGTTGCCGACAGCTCCGGCGTGCTGCTCAGCAATTGCCAATTCGTGCTGTCGAATTCGAGCGGGCTGCTGCTCCGGAACAGCGCGGCGACGATCGCCGACTGCACCTTCGACCAGCTGGACGTCGCCGTCTTTTCGCACGACAGCCGCGGGCTCATCGTGCGCTCCAACCGCATCAGCGCCTGCGCCAATGGCGGCATTTTGATCTGGCGCGGCCAGCCCGGCCCGGACGGGTCGATCGTTTCGGGCAACCGCGTTTCCGGCATCCTCGCCAAGGGCGGCGGCAACGGCCAGAACGGCAACGCCATCAACGTGTTTCGCGCCGACAACGTGATCGTCGAGGGCAACGTCATCGACGATTGCGATTTCTCCGCCGTGCGGATCAATTCGGCCCGCAACGCCTCGATTCGCGGCAATACCTGCACGAACCTGCGCGAGGTCGGCATCTACTCCGAGTTCGCCTTCACCGGCTCGGTCATTTCGGGCAATGTCGTCGACGGGGCGGCGGGCGGCATCTCGATCACCAACCTCGACCAGGGCGGCGAAATCGCCGTCTGCACGGGCAATATCGTCCGCAACATCACCGCCAGTTCGCCCACCAATCCGGACGTGACTCCCTATGGCATCTATGCCGAGGCGAACACGACCGTCATCGGCAATACCGTATCGGCGGTGCCGGGGCCCGGGATCATCGCGGGCTACGGCCCCTACCTCAAGAACGTCGTCATCGCCGACAACGTCATCAGCGACGCCGATACCGGCATCGGGGTCAGCGTCGTCGACAAGGCCGGGGCGGTCAAGATCGCGGGCAACCTGATCTCGGGCGCGAAGTCGCACGCGATCGTCGGCCTCGCATGGGAAAAGGTGGTCACGCCCGACCTTGCGGCCGACGCCGCCAAATACCCGAACGTTGCGATCGGGGACAACACAGTGGTTTAGAGGCGGAGGCGGAGCGGCGTCGGGATTGCCGTAGCCTATCCGGCGACCGCGGCCCGCACCAGGTCCCGCCGCGCCGCGAGCGCCCCGACCTCGAGGCCGCGCACGTTCTTGACCGGCTGGGTCGCGTAGCGCTCGAGGAGCGCCGATTGCGCCGCATCGGGGGCTGCGAGCTCGAGCAGCAGCGCCGCGACGAGGGCGCGGCTCGCGAGCGCATTGCCATCGTCGATCTTCAGGGCAAAACCCCAGCCGCGGTCGCGGATGGCGCCGCAAAACACCCCTTCGGCGCCGCCTTTGAGCATCAGGCGGCCGTTGAAGGCGGTCATCGCCTCGGTATCGAGATTGCTGCTGCCGCCCACGAGGAAGGGATGGCTGGTCGCCGCATCGAAGATGCGCCGCGAGGCCGCCGCGATCTCGTCCGGCAGCCCCTCCCCCGTCGCCATCCGGGCAAAGCCGAACGCGAAGGCGTCGAGCGGCGCCGCCCAGGTCGGAATCGAGCAGCCGTCGGTCGCGACCCGGTCGAGGCTCAGCTTCTCGCCGATGACGAGTTCGATCGCCTCGCGCACCGCGACCTGGGTGGGGTGGTCCCGCCCGACATAGCCGTGCGTATCGGTGCCGAGCGCCAGCGCGGTCGCCAGCATGCCGGAATGCTTGCCCGAGCAGTTGTTGCAGAGCGCGGTCGGGGCCTCGTGACGGGCGCGCAACGCTTCGCGCGCCGGCCCCGAGGTCGGCGCATGGGCGCCGCATTCGAGATCGGTCCCGCTCAGGCCGAGATGGGCGAGGAAGCGCTCGACCGCGGCGATATGCTCGGGCTCCCCCTGGTGGGAGGCGCAGGCGAGCGCCAGTTCCTCGTCGGTGAGGTGGAAGCGGTCGATGGCGCCCGAGGTCACCATCGCCAGCGCCTGCATGGATTTGATCGCCGAGCGCGGGAAGACCGGCCGCGCCGAGTCCCCTGCCCGGGCGATCACCCGGCCCCGGGCGTCGCGCACCACGAAGGCCGCGCGGTGGCGGTTTTCCACCCAGTTGCCGCGGGTAAGCTCGACCAGAACGGGGTTGGCGTCCATGAAAGAAAATCCGGTCCGTGATGGCCTTGGGAGGACATCAGCGGACCGGGAAAGTCAAGCTTTGGAGGAAGCGAGAGAGACGGCGCCGATGCAGCGGCGCCGGAGGCAACAGGTCACCCGATGCGGGTGGCCGGAAGAGCGGTGGAGGTGAGGAGCGCCTGCCCGTATTGGACCGGGCCGGGCTGGGTCTTGACGGCAAAGCCGGGCTGCACCACGAACGCCGCGGCGCCGACGATCACCAGACCCACGAGGGTTGCGACCAGCAGAGCTTCACGTTCCTTGCGCATCTGACTTCTCCGTCCAAACGTTTCCGTCAACTCGATGATGCCAATCTAGAGGGGCGGCCTTGAACGGGTACTGAGACGCCCGTTCAGAATTCGTTCATCCTTTCGGGCCCCCTGGGCAGGTCTGGCGATTGCATGGGTGGCGGGCCCCGCGCGGGCAGCCCGACCTCGGTCAGGCCCCCGGCGGGAGCACGTCACATCTTGTGGACGTAGAGGACGGCGGCGTTCGAGCCGATGAGGAGCCCCACGAGGTCGATCGAGCGGTAGCCGTGGTTGGCCAGTTCCGACATGATCAGCGGGTTGGCCTCGATATAGCTCCGCAGGCCAAGAACGTTCCCCTGGCCGAGGGACTTCACCTGCGCGTCGGTCAGCGAGTGGTTGGCGAAATCGCAGAGCGGTGCGATGTGGAGGCGCTGGTCCTCGCCGACGGCGAGCACCTGGCGACCCGTGATCTTGGGCAGGTCGAGGAGCCTGTCGGCGCAGTTGTTCTGGGTCGGCGACGAGGCCGCCACCCGTTCATTGGGCGGACAGGTGGCAACACAGACGAGCGGCGTCGTGTTGGGGCCATTGTCCCCGCCACCACCGCCATTGGTCGGCGGGGGAACGCGCTGCGCCATGGCAGCTCCGGCGAGACCGAGGGACATCGTCGCCAGCGACAGTCCAAGGGCAACAACGAGGATAGAAGAAGCACGCATGGGCAGTTTCCTTTCCTTCTGTTGGATTGAAACAGCCCCCCGCTAACGATGGCGCGGACAATAATGGCGAGGATTTGAACCCCTCCTGAGACCTCTGTTCAGCAGAAATTCAGTCTTTGGGGCCGGCGCCGGCCCCTCGCGCCGGGTCGCCGTTTCCCCCGCTTCTCATCCACCGGCCGATGCTCTAGGTTCCGCCCCGGCCGGCGGCCCTGCCGGCCATTCGGGACAGCAAGGGAGTGGCGGGATGCCGAAAGTCATCGTTACGGGCGGAAGCGGGAAACTCGGGCGCGCGGTGGTGCGCGACCTCGTCGCACACGGCTATGAGGTGCTCAATCTCGACCAGACGCTGCCGCGCGACGAGCTCTGCCCCACCGTTCGGCTGGACCTTTCCAACTATGGCGAAGTGGCCGAGGCGATCATGGGCACGGTCGACGAGCGCGGCGGGCCGTTCGAGGCGATCGTCCACCTCGCCGCCATTCCCGCCCCCGGGCTCTTCCCCAATTCGCGCATCTTCAAGAACAACGTGCCCACGACCTACAACGTCTTCCTCGCGGCGCGCGAGGCGGGCATCAAGTCGGTGGTGTTCGCCTCGAGCGAAACGGTGCTCGGCCTCCCCTTCGACACCCCGCCGCCCTACGTGCCGGTGGACGAGGAATACTATCCGCGGCCGGAATCGGCCTATTCGCTCGGCAAGCTGCTCGACGAAACCATGGCGGCCCAGTTCGCGCGCTGGGACCCCGAGCTCAAGATCATCGGGCTCAGGTTTTCGAACGTCATGGACCCCGAGGACTACAAGGACTTCCCGGGCTTCGATGCCGACCCCAGGGTCAGGAAATGGAACCTCTGGGGCTATATCGACGCGCGCGACGGGGCGCAGGCGGTGCGCCGCGCGCTCGAGGCCGAGTTCAAAGGCTTCGAGGCCTTCATCATCGCCAACGCCGACACCGTGATGTCACGCTCGAACGCCTCGCTCCTCGCCGAGGTCTTCCCCGACGTGCCGACCAAGGGGCAGATTTCGAACAACGGCACGCTGCTCTCGATCGACAAGGCCAAGCGGATGCTGGGCTATATCCC
>DASZTU010000104.1:0-3404 GCA_035547975.1 Devosiaceae bacterium
GTTCGACGAGGCGCGCCGGCTGGTGGCCGGGATTGCCGCCTTCGAAGCGATGCGGACGCGGTTCAACAACGGCGCCAACGTCACGGTAGTCAAGGAGGCGCTGAAGCTGATCGGCCTGCCGGTCGGGGAGGTGCGGCTTCCCGGCCTGCCGCGACTCGACGAGGGGGCGCGCCGCGAACTGGCAACGATCCTCGCCGGCTGGGGTTTCGCGCCCGAGGCCCGGCAGACGCCGCGGGCGGCGGACGCCGTGTCGCGGGTGGGCTGACCGGTTCCGTTTCAGGCGCGCCCGTCGAGACGGTCCATCAGCTTGCCGAGGAGCTCGCGCTGCCGCTCGAGTTCGGCCAAGTGGGCCGCCGAAAGTGCCGCCAGCAGCTCCTCGGCTCTGGGCGTCAGGGTCAGCGCCACCCGGCGCCGGTCGGACGGATCGGCGTTGCGGTTCACGAGCCCTGCCCCGACCAGCCGATCGGCGAGCTCGAGCGCGCTATGGGGCTTCAGGATGAGGTCGTCCGCAAGCTCGCCCACCGTCAGCGTGCGGCTGGACCGACCCCGGATCGCCAGCAGCGCCTGGTGCTGCTGCGGCGTCAGGCCGGCGGTGCGCGCCTGCGCCTCGCTGAAGGCAAGGAATCCGCGCAGGCCCCGGCGAAAGGCGGCGAGCGCCTCATAGTCGGCGTCCGTAACCTGCACGGCATACTCCTTAGGTCCCATTGAATTAGATCGTTCCCCGATATAAAGGCTCATCGCCCACGATAGAGCCAGTTCCTCACATGTCCAAGACGCCCCCCGGCAACGCCGCCGCCGCTTCGCTCGGCGATTTCACCACGGATCGGCGCGTCTTGCTGCTCCTTGCCATGGCGCTCGTCGTCGGGGCGGGGGGAACGTTTGCCGCCTGGGTTTTGTTGCGGCTGATCGGGCTTTTCACCAACCTCATCTGGTTCGGCCGGCTGAGCACGGAGACCGTGAGCCTCGCCGGCGTTCACCCCTCCTGGTGGGTGGTTGCGGCACCGGCCCTGGGCGGCCTCGCCATCGGCCTCATGGCGCGCTTCGGCAGCGAAGCCATCCGCGGCCACGGCATTCCCGAGGCGATCGAGGCGATTCTCATCGGCGGCAGCCGCATGCACCTCAAGGTCGCGGTGCTCAAGCCCATCTCGTCGGCCATATCGATCGGCAGCGGCGGCCCGTTCGGCGCGGAGGGTCCGATCATCATGACCGGCGGCGCCATCGGCTCGCTCTTCGCGCAGTGCTTCAGCCTCAGCGCCGCCGAGCGCAAGACGCTGCTGGTGGCCGGTGCGGCCGCCGGCATGACCGCGGTCTTCGGCACCCCGATCGCCGCAATCTTCCTCGCCGTCGAACTGCTGCTGTTCGAGTGGAAGCCGCGCAGCCTGATCCCCGTCATCGCCGCGGCGATCACGGCGGCAAGCCTGCGGCCGCTCCTCATCGGGAGCGGCGCCCTGTTTCCGCTGAGCGGCGGCACGTCGCTGCCGTGGTGGGGCATCTTTCCCTGCGTCGGCATCGGGCTCGTGGCGGGGCTGCAGTCCGGGCTGATGACGAAGCTTCTCTATGCGGTCGAGGACGGGTTCGAGCATCTGCCGATCCACTGGATGTGGTGGCCGGCGCTCGGGGGAATCGTCGTGGGGCTGGGCGGCCTCGTCGACCCGGCAGCGCTGGGCGTCGGCTACGACGTCATCGGGGAGCTGCTTTCCGGAAAAGCGGTGTTCGGGGCGGTGGTGATGCTGCTCCTCGTCAAGTCGGTGATCTGGCTCGTTTCCCTCTCGTCCGGCACCTCGGGGGGCGTGCTCGCGCCTCTCCTCATCATGGGGGGCAGCCTCGGTTGGCTGCTCGGCCTGTGGCTGCCGGGTGATCCGCCCTTCTGGGCGCTGCTCGGCATGGCGGCGATGATGGGGGGCACGATGCGGGCGCCGCTCACCGGCGTGATGTTCGCGGTCGAGCTCAGCGGCGCCCCCGGCACGCTGCTGCCGCTGATTGCGGCGACGGGCACGGCCTATGCCGTGACGGTGCTGCTGCTCAAGCGGTCGATCCTCACCGAGAAGATCGCGCGGCGGGGCCGGCACCTGACGCGCGAATACAGCACCGACCCGTTCGAGGTGGTGCGCGCCGGCGAAGTGATGGTCGCCAATGTTGATACGCTACCGGCGACGATGAGCGTCGACGACGCGGTTGCCTTCTTCGAGGCCGATGAGCCGCGCCACAAATCGTACCCGATCGTCGACGGGGTGGGCCGGCTGGTGGGCCTTGTGGCACGCGCCGATGCGCTGCGCTGGCGCACCGAAGGCGGCCATGGTGCGTCGACGCTCTACGACATGGCCTCGGACGAAAATGTCGCCTTCGCCCACCCATCCGACCTGCTCGGCCGGGTCGCCGACATCATGGTCACGCACGAAGTGGGGCGCGTGCCGATCGTCGAGGAAGGCAGCCATCGGCTCGTCGGGCTCGTCGCGCGCAAGGACATCCTCCACATGCGGCGGCTGCGCATGGCGCAGGAAAGCGAGCGGACGCCGGTCCTCGGGACGCGCGGACGGGCGGTCCGGGCCTCCTGACCGGCGGCGCCACATCTTCCCGTCTGATCGCGGCCACCCTCGAGCACGCTGATCTTGCCGCTCGGCTCGAGGATCACCGCCGCCGTCTCCGAGACGTCGCGCGTGCCGGACTGGCGGACCGATTCCTGCAGATCGGCGTCGCTCACGCCGTGGCGCCGCAGCATGGCCCGGTCCGGTTCGCCGCCGGTCGCGAGGTGCACACCCTTGCCCTCGAGCAGCCGGGAAGCCCACTGAAACCGCGCCACCGCCTGCGCGAGCAGCCAATGGAGGGCCAGCAGCAGGGTGGTTGCGGCGAGCGTTCCAAAGAGAGGGGCGCCGCCGGTCAGGGCCCGGCTGAGGCTCGAGCCGACGATGATCGCGACGACAATGTCGATGGCCGCCCAGCGCCCGAAGGTGCGCCGGCCACTAAGGCGCAGGGCCAGAAGACCATAGGCGAGGATGAGGACGGCGCGTGCGCACTCCTGTGCCCAGCCGACGTGACCGGTGGTGCCGAAAATCTGCTCGAGCATTGCCGTAGGGCCTCGCGTTTCCAGAGACAAGAACGAGGTTTGAGCCCGCCCGGTTCGGAAGACGGTAACGAGCGGCGTCGGCGTCGGGCGGCGTTGCGGAAAATGGGACCGCCGCGGCCCCGCCTGCCGGGCGCGCTCCATCCCCCTGCGCACATCCGGCTTGCCTTCTTGCCGCCGCTGCCCATATAAGGCCCTGTCGCTCAGCAGGTATCGACCTGCTTTCGAGGCGACCGGCTTCTCTTCTTATCGACCTTGCGCGGTGAGCGGCGAAGTCCCCCGGTGTGCGGCAACCGCTCGCGCCGGGTGGAAACGCAACCGCGGCAATCCCTGTCGCTTTTGC